>DYRX01000040.1 GCA_020718525.1 Victivallis vadensis | reverse complement strand
TGGACAACCCATAAATCATATCATAAATGTCAAATGCAAGAACTGACCCCGATCCCTTCTGACCCCGATCCCTTACGAAAATGCGTTCAGAGCCGGAGACAGAAGAACATGCTTCGTTGATGGAGAGAGGCTTTTCGGAACAGAATGCAGAGACGCATGCACTGTTGACGGATGCCACCCGAACGATTTGGGCTTCTACCGCATATTCAGCGGACTGCTTCCGTTTCTTCAAGCCGCCATAGACTGCAGTAACGAACACGGAAAATAATTTGTCACTCTATTCGGGTAAAAACAAGATGAAATTGATTTTCCTAATCCTTCTTGCTGAAAAGCATCTTGCGACATTATATCAAGGTGCCGCTATAAATGAGCGGGAGGGAGAAAACTGTTTAAATACGTGGAAAACAACAGCAAAAACCGACTTTTTGATCCCTGAAATCAGGGAAGGAGGTGAAACAGAAAAATAATATCGATAACTCTTCGCCAAAATCCTTGAAATGTCATTTTGGGGAGCATGTCTTCACGGAAGAATAAGGAAAGAAGTGGCGGTTAAAAAGACCTCCACGAAATCAGGTTTATGCCAAATATTAGCTTGTACTGGCACCGCTTTTTCTGTCATTCACAAAAAAGAAAAGAAATGGGCGCAGACACTGTACCAACAATCAATCCGTCCGTCCACCAGACTGGCGATCGTTACATCTATTCTACGGCCGGCTTTCCGGGCAGATCCTGTCCCATAAGTCTCAAGCCTGCGGGGTCTGAAGGAAGTTCAAAGCAACGGCAGAACCTGTCCCAAAAGTCCCAGGCCCGCCATGTGTCGCCATAGCGCTTGGCGAAAACATACCGCGCTGCGTTCCACAGCTCGCCCTCGTAAACGCATCCCAGGGTTATTGCGCTTCCGTCGCGCGAGGGGCGGATGATGGCATACCACTCCTGATCTGGGGGTGTGGGGTGCGTGAGCGTTTTCGCCAGGACTGCCGAGACGCGGCTCAACAGGGACAGGATGACCTCAGCGTCGGTCTCGTCTCGCCCCTGTATTCGGCCGCAGTCGAAACAATCGGAAAAAGCGACGGCTTCCTCCAGGATGCCGGCTTTGACCGGCGGGTAAGCCGCAGAAATGCTCCAGACACCTTTGTGCAACTCGCCGCAGTAACGATGATCACCAGCCTGATCGTTGCGATACTCGTCCCCCACGACCAGTTCGAGAACTGCGCCGTCAGGAAGCGCATATAGCGCCTTTTCCACGCTCATCAGCTCTTTGGGGATCGAAAATTTATCATTAGGTTTGAGGCTGATCATCAGTCCCGATGGCGTTGTCTCGACTCCAAGATAAAACGATTGCCTGACGCCGAGCCGAGCCGGTGTAACTTCGGGCGCATTTCCAACAAGCAGAACGCCCCAGCCACTTTCATTGCACCATGTCGGAATCCGCGCAAGGCTGTGAAGCTGGTTGAGCCGCAACCGAACCGGACCGCCGTCAATGGGGATTGCTTCCGGGACGACATCGAGCAACCTGCCAGCTTTCGGAGCTCTGGGAGTCCACACGAAATCCGGTTTTTCCGAGAGGACGATATCCTTGACCATCAAACCGAGCGGGAATTTCTCGGGTTTGCGGGCGTTGTCGGTAGCCGGCCGCGGTCGGCGCGCCTTTCGGTTTCGACAGGGGGTGCCGGGCGTGAGAGGATCGAGGTGGAGAATAAAGTCAACGGGAGGATTTCGCCGCAAGCGAATCAGGGCTTCCACAAAGTCCTCGGTAAGGATAAACGACTCCCACTCGTGCTCGTGTCCCGGGTCTTCCCCCGGTGCTTCGGCCAAGTGGACAAGCAGCCAGTCGGGCATGGGTTCACCGCCGCGTGTCCGCCGAAACCACTCGCCCAACGCCTCCACGTGACCAGCCTCACGGAGACATGCCCAGGAATTCACGCCAGGCAGGTAGGCGTAGCAGGTCGCACGGTAATCCCCGGCGGGGACTTCCAGCGCGAGCGTACGCACCTCCTCCTCGGCCAGAGACGGCTCTAGCCCCGTCTCGAGAATGAGCCGGTGCGACGGGGCACGGAGGCTCCATTGAACCTTTCCCACCCACTCGGCCTCCTCTTGCGCAGATAACTCTCCGACGACAACTCGCAGATTGAAGCTGTCATCCTGAATCAACTCCAAAAGTGCAGTCCAGCCGTTTGCCACGGCACTGGCCAGATTCGTGTGAATCTCCTTTCGTTCGGGGGCACCCCCTCCGGCAGACCGGAGCAGGACAATTGTCGCTTCATTGTCTACGTGATAGTCTCTTCTCATGGGAATCTCCTGTAATTATACAATGGAGCCAATTGCAAAAGTAATTGGCTATTTTTTTTCTGAATTCCCTGCCATAAAACACATTTTTGTGGCCAATCTCAGTAAAAGTGTACGAGCGGGGTCAGTTCTTGCATTTGACATTTACGATATGATTCATGGGTTGTCCAGAGCTTTCAATTCGTGATTATTTTCGATTCATCTTGCCGAACTTGTTTTCCTTCCGATGAAGGGATCTGCAGGATTCAGGATTTCCGGCTCGATTCCGTATGCGTCACGGAAAGCATGTCCGCGCTTCCGTTAGCGATTCCGCTTGTCCGGTATCAGATTTCTGGCCACAAAATGCACAGAAGTCACAAAGATCTTTTGAGCAGATTGTGCCCTATACAGTTCTTTATTTCATCGAGTCAATCTTTTCCGCAATCATCCTGCGCATCTCCTCGAGCTTCGAGGGATTCAGCGATTTGAAATAGACTCTTCCAGCGTCGAGATCGTCCACTTTTTTCAGATAGCTTTCAAGATTCACGATCTTGCCCAGAGAATCCTTCAGATCTTTTCTGCTGAGCCCTCCGGACTTAGCCAGAAGAATGTTGAGATATTCCGCATCCTGCTGACCGTCGCGGAACGCCTTCATCCTGAGCGAGCCGAAGGCGCCATTCACCGACCATTTTTCCCAGCCCGGATAGAATACGGCGTACTCGGCGGCCTCGGCGGAGTCCCAGGACTCCTTTTTTCCATACGCCAGCCAGGGCAGTACACCGTCTGCACCAAGGAAATATGCGAGAAGCACGAAGCCTCTGTTGATCATGCCTGCCTCTTCGACCTTCGATGTCCCGCCGTAAATCCAGAGCGTCTGCTCCTTGCGGTTCTTTTTCGGAACATATTTTCGCATGTGGTCAACGACAAGTGGCCAGTAGTCCCTGACATTTCCCTGCGCCATGACCAGGATGTCAACCTCATTGAGATAGTCTCTGGCGCACTCGACTCGGGAGAGGTCTATTCTGAAGTCCACATCGAGCGGAGGCTCGAGCTCGGAGAATGCCTTCCTAGTCATCCCGCTGAACATCTGGAGGCAGAGAAAATCGTCTCTGAACATTGGTTCGTCCAGGCACCAGTAGAGATTGTCCGAAAAGATGAACTTGTTGTTCAGGTAGACTTGGTATAGCGGACCTGCGAAGCCTTTATCCTTGAGATGCTTGCCGAAACCGTTTGCTGCGTTGACCCAGCCTTCCTTGTAGTCTTTGGTGAAATCGTTTCTTATGTCGAGTGAGTCGGCGTTCTGATCGAGCTTGTATCCTTTCTGGAAATTGCATGGCCATTGTTCGTAGAATGGAAGATAAATGCCCGTGATCGGCAGTTTCTTCCTAGGCGACGAAGCAAAGGCGTTTCCATTGAGCAGAGGTCCGTAGAACTTGTCGAACTCGTCGAGATTGCCGATGAAAAGATTTGAACCACTGCCCTCGACACTGAGCTTGTCATAGGCTGGGACAGTGAAATTGCCGTTGTGAGAGTATGGGACAATGTTGGGGTTCAGCCTGTTTTTGTGGGCGAGGCGGTAGAGGTTCATTACTCCTTCATGCACATTGTCTGGATTCTCTCTCATATACCCGTATCCGTTCATTTCAGGAACAAAGCTGAGTTTGTCCGGCAGTTCGAAGCTCCATACCCTCAATTTAACAGGAACAGAGATTTCAGACTGCGAAGTTCGCACGGCAATGCTTCCAGAGTAGAGTCCGGGCTTGCTGGCGCGCGGAACCCTGAGATCGAGATAGAAGGACTGCGCCTTCTGATTTTTCACGGCATTTTTTGCGTTGGGAATTTCGACCGGGGAATCCAGCTCCAGCAACGCGTCAGGATAGTACTGCCCTTTCTTGTCTGGAACGGACCATACCCAGGAAATTTCAAGATCGGAAGAGCTTATCGCGGATCCGCTCTTTTTTTCCGCAGGATCGATCAAGGACATCCATTTATCGTAGTCATCGCGTTTGTCATTTTTAAGCTTTTCCATGTCTTTGAAAAAGGTGAAGGGCTCTTCGTCGCGAAGCCTGCGTAGCTCGTTGAGCTTCTTCAGTTCGGCGAATATTTTTTCAGCGCGCCCAGGATCGGAAGCGACAAGCTTTGACATTTCCTCCTGGAATTTCTTGGGTTCTTTCGTTCCCATGCGCAGATAGGCGTCGTTTCCTCCTCCGTCCTGCGTCAGGTCCGACATTTCGATCATGAGATCGGAAACTGGCGCATCGCCGATTTTTTCCACGACAAGCTGGAATCCGGCGCAGTCGTTGGATGCGGCGGCAAGCTCAATTTCGTGCTTTTTTCCATTCCATACAATGTTTCCGTTTCTGATATCTTTTTCGGAATCATCCTGTGGGAGACCTGTCTGGGGGCAGACTTTCGAATTTGACGGGCAAGCCCAGACTGCGATTTGTTCATTCTGGACTGGCGAACCAATTTGGATTTCCTGTTTGGAAAGTCCTTCGAAGGATATGGATCTTGCCTCTCTTGTTTTTCCGCTGAAAAATACCGGTTCAGATCTATTTCCGACCAGATCGTATGCGACGACGGCAAAATGATATTCCTGTCCGGCTTCGAGGCCGTCAAGATAAAACTTTTGAACTTCTCCAGGCTTGACAGGTCTGGCGGTCTTAGAGCGCGGGAGAAGCGCCTCTTTTGGAAGAGATTCCAGGTCTCCTTTATTTTTAGAAATATAGAAGTCGTATCCTAAGATTTTTCCACCTTTTCCTCCGTTGTCCGCAGGGCATGTCCATTTGAGCGCGAGTTCTCCAGCTTCCTTGCCGGGAGCCGAAGAAGGCGAGGATATTTTTGCGGGAGCATCTTTGTCTCCAGGCTCGGTTTCGACTATGAGAAATGCGCCCTTGCCGGATTCTTTCGTGAAAACAAAATGATTGGGATTTGGAATGCGTCTGTAGCCTTTGCAAAATGCACGCTGTCCTTTTTCTTCGCTCACGCAAAGCCCGTAGGAATCGCCTTCGACTAGAAGCCCTTGGGCCACCTCAAGCGGGATTTCCACGCTGGAATATTCAGGCTTGCCATTCGGATTTTCCCTGCTGTCCGCCCAGCCAGTTTTGGCAAATCCATAGTTGCTTCCGCCTTCGCCGAAAGTGACGTAGAGAAAATCACCGCCGGGAAGTCCGGTCCAAGTCTTGTCAGGATAGGATGCATATGAAAAGGTGGCGGCGCCCTTGCTCTTTTCGCCCTGTTTGTCCAGAGCCGGCGGCACAAGCCATCCATCCCCTTTTCCTTCCTCCCAATCGGTGCTGATGGTGCTCAAGCCCAAGACAGGGATGACGCACTGCTCGGTGCGCGGCAAGTAGAGAATGGCCTTCTTGATCAGCATGCCTTTGCAGTTCGACATGTCAAACTTGAAGAGGGCAAACTCTTCGATGCCCTTGATCTTGATTTTTTCAGCGCCGCCCCAGTTCCAGATCTGCTCGTTCGTCTTTGCGTCAAAATACTTTCCAACTTCGGTGTCGGCAAGGACTTCGCACTTGATGCCGCTGGCAATTGGATCAATTTTGTCAATCTTCTCCACAAATGGCATTGGAGCGGAAAGTATTTTGAAGTAGATCTCCCTGAACATGAGAAAATTGAGCCAGGTCCTGAGCGCGTAGCCGCTCTGCTTCATGTTTTCTTCTGTAAAAATCTGAGCCTTGCCAGTGTTGTTCGAGGGGTGGATGCCATCCTTGTGCATGACAGTGCCATCCCAGTCTCCACCCGAGATCTTCATCATCTCTGCGTAGTAGTCAACTAGTGGAACTTTGAACTCGCCAGCAAGTTTTTTCACAACTTCGTTCACCGCTTTGACGGCTTCGTCGTGTCCTCTGCGCGGGGGAATCGTATTCAAAACTGGGATACAGCCTGCTTTCAAGCATTTTTCGATGATGCTCTTCAGACCAGCTTCGTAGCCTTTTGGAACGCCTTTCTGACCAGAAACGTCATTCGTTCCGACCATGATGATCGCAAGTTCGGGCGCCTCTCTCTCGATGACAGGATCAAGCGCCGGGAGCAGGTTTTCCACTCTCCATCCGCTCTAGTTGCCGTTTTCCGACCCCTTCTTGTTTGCCCCCTTTATAATGTCACGCCAGCGCTTGTCAGACGGTTTTTTCAGAAGCCCGTCTTCTCCGTTGTTCCCTGTGCCTTTAATGAACTCATCAGGATTTGTCCAGCCAACTGTGGACCAGAATGCCATAGAGTTTGTTATCGAATCGCCAAACTGCGCGACATAGCCGGGATTTCCTTCAAATTTTTCATGAACCTTCTTCATCGGCTCTACCCAGTCCTGGGCGGTCGTCTGGAATGAAAAAACGCAGATCAGACCGAGAAATGCACGCAGCAGACATGCTTTCATATGAGTCATCCTTTGAATTGAATTTTATAACTGATGTCGAATATAGCTGGCAAGCTTCGAGTTTTCAAGGTGAAAAATTCAGAATTCCTGACTCGTGGAAGTTGCTGTTGTTGGGATTTACTTGCCTGCGCGCTTGCGCAATCAGGTCTGCCTGTGCGAGCAACGCAGACAGGTCGGTATCGAATATTATTCCCATGCATCGATTCCGATAGCGACCCCGATTGAAACAAATCCAACATATGTATTTTCCATAAGATTATAATTTCCCTATACGGCTCAAGAAGTCTGAAATTATTTTTTCAGCGCCTCTATATATTCCTTGCTTGTTGGAAGAGGAGATGTCTTGAGTGAAGCGCATTTTGGGCATTTGAATTCGGCACCAGATTTGTCGTCTATTGCCGATGGTGTCACGGAGAAAGTTTCTCCGCAGTCGGCGCATTTCCAGGCTGTCCCAGTTTGTCCTCCGCACACTGAGCATTTGTCGGAAGAGATGTCCACAATGTTCTTTTCTTCAATGTTCCCGCATTTTGTACACCTTGTCACAGTCAGCGCGCCGATTGGTGCCGAATTAGGATTGCTTGTGAGTTCGCGGACCAGGTTCACAGTTTTTACGATGGCAAAAATCAGGGCGGGGAGCAGAATGACAAGCAAAAACACGTTGAATGCAGTTTTATTGGGCAGACAGGATTGCTTTACGAGGGCGAATAACTTTGCAATAATGCCTGGCTGTGCTGGGCCTTTTTCTCCGTTTGCCGAGGAGCCGCCGGATTCTTGGTCCGATTCTTTTCCGAAAGTTGCAGAGCTTGTATTCTTGATTTCCTGGGTCTCTCCTGAAACCATGCTTTTTTCGCCAGTCTTAGCTTCCGAGGCATTTCCGTTTTCGGCATAGCTTTCGCCTGTATGAAATGGAGACTTGCCCTGATCATCCTTTTTGATGTCGAGCATGCGGTCTAGAGACGGATCGTTTTGAAGAAGCTTTAGAATTTGAGTGAAGCGGTTCTCGATTTCCTGCGCGCCAGGACGCAAATCAGATCTTTTTGAAAGCATTGCAGCCAGGGTGTCGGACAAGATGTGATTGAATTCCTGATTCAGGGTCGTAAGCTTTGGTGGGACGAGATTCAGCTGACAAAACATGGCCGTTCCAGGTCTGTCTGACATGAAGGGATTTTCGCCGCTCAAGGCCTGATAAATGGTCACGCCAAGACTGTAGATGTCACTTTTTTCGAGATATAGTTTTTCATCGTTGAAATATTCAGGAGACATATACGCTAGAGTCGCCCATATTTCTCTTCTGATCGGTATTGTCGTGCCGCTTCTGGTCGTGACGATTCCAAAGTCTCCAAGAAGGTAGTTTCCTTCTGGCGAGATCATTATGTTTTCAGGTTTTATGTCGAAATGTATTATCCCCTCGGAAGCGATGCTTTTGATTCCGGCGGCGATATCCCGTCCCAATTTGAGAGCTTCGCGCTGAGAAATTCTTTTCCCACCTTTCACTTTTTTCCCGAGATCGCCGTCCGGAGCGAAATCCATCGCCACGAAGAGACGCCCATCGCTCTGCCCGAATTCATGCATTTTCAGTATGTACGGGGAATTTATTCTTTTCAATTTCTCGGCAGTTTCAACGAAGGATTCGAATATCTGCTCGGCATCTGGCGTCTGTTTGAAAAGCTTCAAAGCAATTTTGCGGTTTCCATCTTTAACCGCTTCCGCCAGGAAAACAATCGAGTGAGTTCCATAGCCGAGTATTTTGATAATCCGATATTTGTCGCAGAAGACCACGTGATTTTTTGCTAGCTCGAAGTCGTTCCTGTGAAGAGAGGACATTCTCAGGAAGATTTTAAGTTTGGCAAAGAGATGCGAATCCTTGATAGGTTTTAGAAGATAGTCGTTCGCGCCGGCATTTATCCCCTTCACGATGTCCTCTTCCTCGTCCAGCGACGACACGAAAAGAATTGGAACGCCTGGACCTTTTGGCAGAGATCTGATTTGGCGGCAGGCTTCGATTCCGTTCATTTCAGGCATCATGTTGTCTAAAATGACGAGATCTGCGGAGTTCTGTTTGAATTCATTGACGGCTTCAAGACCGTTTGAACAGATGACCGGCTCGTGTCCAAGAAAGTCAATGGCCTTCTTGTACATTGCCTGCGTGAGCCTGTCATCTTCAGCTATGATTATTCTCGCCATTTTTCCTCAGTCAGGTTTTCCTGCCATGTAGTGATTCTTTATTTCGGATGCGGGCAAAAGCCTTCTTATGAGCACAAATTCATCCATCCTTCCCTGAAGCACGTAGCGCTTCTGCGACTTAGGATAGTTGACTGCGCCCAGGAGCAGAGGAGTCGAGGTGGAAGCGCGTTTTGCTGTTATGCTGACCTTGTACTGCCCCCCCATTGGAGCTCCGTTCATGTATATCTGCATTTTCCCCCTCTCGCTAGTGATGGCGATCTGCTGCCAGCTTCCAGCCTTGACCGCTGGTGTCGCGAACCCGACGCTTCCGAGTCCCGCATCAGCCTCGATTCCCTTTTTCTTATTCAGATAAAAGTCATACTGGGCTTCCTGAGTCCATTCAGCTTTTGCGGCAATGACCATGTAATTGTTTAAATTGTCAAAATTAATCCAGGACATGATGGTGAAATCATCCTTGTCAGGTACCATGTCAAGCGCCTTTGTTCCGGGAATCAGCACGTAGTCGTCCTTGCCGTCGAACTGCAGGGAGGAATGATAGGCATCGCGCCCTTTCCCCTTTTTCCAGCTTGCTCCGTAGATCAGGCCGTTGTAGAGCTTGGGCTCGAAGCCGTCAACCGTGCATCCCTGAGCCAAATTATAAAGTGCCGGACGTCTTATTTTAGAAGGATCTTCCTGGTAAAAATTTTGATCCGTGAAATTGAAATTGACGACTGCGTCCGGATCTTTCCCAAGCATGGCGCTGTATGCGAGCCATCTAGTGTATTTAGCCTTCTGCTTTGATTTGCTCAGTCCTTGCATGAGCATTCCCGCCAGTATCGCAATGATTGAGATCACAACCAAAATTTCTATCAGAGTGAATCTGAAAATTAGCTCGGAGCGACTGATTTTTCTGCGCATTTTAAGGACTCCCCGATAATTCTGCCACACTGCTCCAAGCCCATTCTTGTGCTTGGTCCGTGATACCTGCGCTGACCGGATTTTGTCGTTCATGGTCTCCGCAAATTCCTGATAGCTGTGAAGCCGATTTCATAGTATTTATTTCTTTTCAGCGTTTTCGACATAGGCTTTCAATTCAATTTCAAGAGCCCTGAATTCATTTTCAATCTCGGGAAGAAGTGCCAAGACTTCGGCAATTTTTCCGTTTTTTGCCGCCATTTCCGCCTTTTTAGCTGTGTCGGAGAATTTCATTGCCCCAAGGTTGGCGGCGCTTCCCTTTAGCTTATGGGCGGTCGCATTTGCGTTCTCGTTCGAGCCAGATGCAACAGCATTTTTCAGTTCCGAAATAAGAGAAGGGCTGTCCTCAAGAAAGATTCCGATCACTTCGACTATGATCTCCTTGTCGTCAAGAAGCCTGTCCTCCAGCGCCTTGCTGTCGAAAACCTGGGGTGGCTCCTCCTTTCCAGCAGGAAACTGCGAACTGATCTCGTTCATATTTCTCTCCATATGCCATTTTTTCAAAATTGACTCAAGCGCCTTGATGTCAATGGGTTTGGATATGTAGTCGTTCATTCCTGCGAAGAGGCATTTCTCCTTGTCTCCGGACATTGCGTGGGCGGTCATCGCGACGACAGGCACATCGTGGTCAAGGACGTCGGAATATTTGTTTCGGATGATTGATGTCGCCTCTATGCCGTCCATGACCGGCATCTGTATGTCCATGAAGACCATTTTGTAGAACTTCTGCGAGAGTTTTTTCACCGCTTCCGAGCCGTTGGAAACAATGTCCGCCGAATATCCCAGCTTCGAGATCATTGCCATTGCCAGCTTCTGATTGACGATGTTGTCCTCCGCGACCAGCACAGTCGAGACTGCTGGAATTTTATCCTGATTTTCCTGGGGTTTCTCGTCGGAGATGATTTCTTCGGCGCCGCCATGTTTTTTATGGAGGAGGCTGACGATGATGTCAAAGAGCTGGGACTGTTTGATCGGCTTGGTGAGGAAGGCGTCGAATCCGAACTGCTTGTGAGCAAGCATATCGCTCTGATTGCCCATGGAAGTGATCATGAGCAGTTTTGCGCTTCCTATGTCCTTTTCTCCTCTGATTTTTCCTGCGAGCTCCTTTCCGTCCATTCCCGGCATCTGCATGTCAAGAATTGCCAAGCTGTATGGGTCGCCGTCAGAAGCGGCGAGTTTCATGGATTCCACAACTTTGAACGGGGATTCCAGGATTGTGAAGCGGCACCCCCAGGAGCCCAGGAGGGCGGAGAGAATCATGCGGTTGATTTCGTTGTCGTCAACTGCGATGATCCGGCGGTTTCTGATTTCCATGATTTCTTCTGATTCGCCTGCCGTCTCCTTCAAGGCGGAAAGATTTGTGGTGAACCAGAACGTAGAGCCTTTGCCATCCTCGCTCTCGACTCCGATTTCGCCTCCCATAAGAGTGCAGAGCTTTTTCGATATTGCCAGGCCCAGTCCGGTGCCGCCAAAGCGCCTTGTACTGCTAGGATCAACCTGCGAGAAGGCCTCGAAAAGCTTTTCCTGTTTTTCCAAGGGTATCCCGATTCCGGTGTCCTTCACATAAAATTTGAGGCGCAATTTTCCCTCGCCTGCCTTGCCTAGGATTGAAACTCCCGCCAAAACATGTCCTTTTGCAGTAAACTTGACGGCGTTACCGACGAGATTGACCAGTATCTGACGCAGTCTGGTGGAGTCGCCCTTCAGGAGATCCGGAACGTCAGGGTCAACTATGGATGCAACCTGGATGCTCTTTTCGAAGGCTCTGACAGCAAGGAGCGAAATGACTTCGTCAATCATGTTCCTCAAATGGAATTCGTGCTCTTCTATCTCCATTTTTCCCGCCTCGATCTTGGAAAAGTCGAGGATGTCGTTGATTATGGTCAGAAGAGTCTCTCCGCTGACATGGACGGCTTCCGCATATTCCTTCTGAACCTTGTCCAGCTCGGTTCCCAGCAGAAGCGCTGTCATCCCTATGATGCCGTTCATGGGAGTTCTTATTTCGTGGCTCATGTTTGCGAGGAACTGGCTTTTTGCGATATTCGCAGATTGGGCATCGAAGGCTAGCTG
This sequence comes from Victivallis vadensis, assembly GCA_020718525.1. Classification (GTDB taxonomy): domain Bacteria; phylum Verrucomicrobiota; class Lentisphaeria; order Victivallales; family GWF2-50-93; genus DYRX01. Next base: position 8,699 of record DYRX01000040.1, on the reverse strand, counting down.
TTTCGACTTTTCAGCCGAGTCTTTCAGTTCGGAGTTGACGCTTTCCAAACGTTTCTTCGCGTGCTCGAGGTCTTCCATTATGCTGATCATTATCCGTCTGTTCTTGTCCAGATCCTTCACTCTCTTGTTGATTTCGGAAGTCCTTTCCTGAACCTTTTTCTCTAGGGTTTCTTTGGCTTCCTTCATCTCATTTTCGCTCCTTTTCAGCAGAGTGACATCAACAGAGAGCTGAAATTTAGCCGTTCTGCCGTCGGGCATGATGATCATTCTTTCGGTGATCTGATAATGCTTGTTCTTGTCCGGGTCGAATCTGTCCCAGTTCAGTGCCTTTCCTTCGAGCTTGCGCAGTTCGGGGTTCTTGCAGAAATGGCAGATTTCCTTGAAGCCGTGAATGAGTTCGTAACATTTTTTATCCAGGACTTCGTTGCCGGAAATTTTTTTCAAGAGATGCGTATTGGCGTAGATGATTTCATATTTGTTGGCATCTATGAAGTAGATGTCGTTTTCGATGCTGTCCAGGAATGAGATAAGGAGCTTGTGCTCGTCCTGGAGGCGCATTTCCGATTTTCTGAGCTCCGCAGTCCTTTCAAGAACTTTTTCTTCGAGGGTGAGATTGAGTGCGGCGAGCTTGCGTTCCGCCCTGTGGCTCCTCCAAAGAAGGGCAGTAAAGGTGACGAGGACAATCAGCAATGCTCCGACGCAGAGGGCGACAATGCCAGCGTTGGACATGTCCTGCAAAAAAACGCTGAATGCGATCTGGCTAGTCAAGTCTGTACCTTCCTTCAAGTCCGAGCTTTTCTCTCAGCCCGTTGATTTCCTGCTTGAGATCGAGTATGCGCTCCTCGCGCCCTGTCATTATTAAATTAAGCCGTTCAAGCTCGTTCAGAGCATCCTCGAGTCGCTCCTGGGAATTTTTGATTTCCGTGATGTTTTCAAAGCTCTCTATTCCGCCAAGCATAGAGCCGTCCGGCCCCACGATCATGTCGGCATTTTTGATGACCTTGATCAGCCTGCCATCCTTGGTTTCTATCACACATTCCTTGTTGCGGATCGGCTTTTTCACGTCGTCGGCGAAGAGTCCGCATTTTTCCCGGCACGGGGCTTTGCCAAAAACAGTACATTGCCTCCCTATTATTTCAGAAGCCGAATAGCCGGTAATTTCTTCCGCCATCTTGTTCCAGCTTGTGACGGTCTTGTCCGTGTCAACAGTGAAAACCGCGCTTGGAATGGTTCTGTAAAGAAGTTCAGACCAGTCCTTTGCCGCAAGCAGTTCGCTCTCGAAATGCTTGCGGTCGGTGATGTCTGAAAGAGAAACTAGCACATGATCGCCTACGCCGTCATTGAAGCTGACGAAGCCGAGTTCGGCAGGCAGGTAGGATCCATCCAAGGGGCGAACTATCTTACCTTCAAAGCGCTGTGGCATTCCCCTAGTTGCTTCGCGCCAGACTCTCTGCATTTTCGCCCTGTCCTCAAACGGGGAGATGAGGTCTCGTGTAAAATTGTATTTTTTAAGGGAGGACTCCGAGAGCCCGAATATCTGCATGGCTCTGTTGTTGAGACTCTCGATTTGCCCGTCCAGATCGCAGACGAGCAGAGCGAAAGACGAGGAGTCGAAGACTGCATTCAGGGTTTGCTGGGACTTGAGCTGTTTGAAGTGAAATTCGTTGTTCCTATCTATGATGAAAGAAAAGAATATTATTAGCACAGTGATGAGAAGGGTTATCGTGATTGGAACAAGGCGTCCTATCGCGACTTTCGCGCTTATCTTCGAAAGTGCCATGTCAACGCCTGCGACGGCGACAACGCTGTTAGCGCTCACGACTGGATAGAATGCGCTTATCCATTTGCCCCACCTGTCTTCGTAGCAGAGCATCTTGGGAACGCGATCCTCGAAAACACTGTAAATCTCCCTGGGAGCCTCATCCCAGGACTGACCAGGCGGAGAATATGTGTCCGTCGAACTAGGATCTTCCGAATCGACAAGGATTCGCATTTTTCCATCCAAATCCTTTGCCACAATGTAGAAAAAACGATATCTTGGGGAAGCGCTCTTTATCATTACGATCTGCTCTTTCAGGCGGATGTAGTCGGGCGACTCGAGGTCAGTCGAGTCCATTTTGAGTCTGGTAATTCCCCTGACATTAACTGCCATAGAGGTGAGCGCAGACTGCTCGAGAAGCCTTTCACATTCGGCATCTTCGACATATCTGCCGCCGATATTCGCAAAAAACCAGCCGCCGACCATTGTTGCGAGAATCGCAAACATCGGTCTGTTGCGCAGAAAGAAGCCGCCATAGCCGTCGAGCGCCTTGTCTCTGAATCCCAGCGATCGAGCCGAATTTATTCTGGCAATCTGCCAGAGGCAGTAGCTAGCAATGAAGACTAGCGTCAACTGCAGGACTTGCACAGGGAATCCGCAATATTCGAGAAAGGTTCTGTAGTTTATGCAACTGGCGGGGATGAACGAAGATTCCGGGGAGACAAGCGAAGTGACTACAGTGTAGAAAAGGAAAAGCAGTGCGCACGCCGAAAGGATCCTTTTCTCTTTTCCTTCGTGCTTTGACGCCTTGAGATAGAGAGTTGTGGAAGCCGCCGCCCCCGATACGAAGCATGCAAAATATTTGAAAAAGCATGTCGCCGCAATAAGTCCGCCTCCGTGGTAGAAGGAAAGAAACGAAGGCGGAACAAATGCAATGATGTAGAGCCAATATCCGTCTCGTCTCTTCAGATAGGAGTCAATTCCGCTCCGACCAAATTCAAGGAGGAAGAGATACGAGAGCAGGGACAGCAGAAAATAGAGAATTTCAAGAGATTTCAGAAAGTCGTATTGCAATATCATTTCCACCCATTTGCTCAGCCCGCTCGTCAGCGCGAAATAGCCGAGGAGCTTCCAGCGTATCCTCGAGTCGCTAGAGCGCGAGAGAAAACTGGCGACAAGAAAGAGGATGAGCATCGAGGAGCCATATACGAAGTAGATGTAGTCAAGCTGTCCGTGCAGATAGTCGCTCATTGCGGATTCATCCCTCCCCCTCGACTTCTCTGCCGCTGAACATTATCGAGGCGAAAAAGGAGCAGAAGCCCATGTAGAGGGCAAGATAGACGCCAGCCCATAAAACGTATGAAATTGGAATGGCCTTTCTGCTGGCGAGCGCGTCCGCAAGCCAAAACAACTGCCAGTTCGGGACTGCGGCATATAAAATCGAATACATGACGCTTCCCGACGCCTTTGCGGCAAAATAGTAGTCCGAAACAAGCCCGAGAAGAAAAAGAGCCGAGCATGCGAGCATGTTCGGCATAATTCCCATTCTCGTCGAAAATGCTATCGTTATCGCGCCCATTGACCAGACGGCGAAAAGAATCAGGACAAGAGCCGGGGCGATCAGCCTCAATTCAATGGTGTTTTCCGGACTGAGATCCCTTTTCAGCAGGTGCAGAAGAATGCAGTAAGCCATGAAAAGGACAAGCATAGCCATTGTCGCCTCGGATCCGAACGACTTGGAACTGAAATAGTTCCGCATTGCTCCATATGCGAATGCCGCAAGAAGCAGACCGTAAAAAGAATAGAGGGCAATGTAGTCGAGCTGAAACTGATCCTTCGCAACACGTATGGATACAAGCGTGGCAGTAGAGCTAAGAAGGACAAAAATCCCGAGCGCCGCGCTGATTCCCGCAATTTTCGCAACGACAAAGAGCCATCTCGGAACCGGCTTGGACAGGAGAAGCAGAGCTGTTCCATTGCTCATTTCACGGCTGATCGTGTTTCCCGCGCAGACGACCGCCGCAAAAAGCCCGAAGACCATTGTCGTCGCCATCGAGCTGTCAACCACAAGCTTGATCTGCTCCCTGAAAACAAAGAGCGACAGCGAGGGGAAAAGACCAATCAGCATGACGGCGCTGACAAGCAGAATGAAGAAAATCGGCTCCCTCAGGCATTCTCTGAGAGTATTTTTGGCGACGCTGAAGAAAACGGACATGCAATACTCCCATAATCCTTTTCCGGTCTCAGGAAGGATATAAAGACTCGCTGAACGACGTAGTTCAGTTAATATTTACCTTCGCTCTATGAAAAATCGGGGTCGCTGTCGGTATCGGAATCGGTATCGTCTCATCCCAGCTTTTTTATCGCTCCTTATCTGCTTCTGCAAGCGAGCAAACAGCTTTCCTAAGACAGATAGACCTTGCTACTGCAATGCCAGAAAACGCCGCAAAGATGCCTGAAATATTCCCGAATACTACTTCAGAGGAATCGGATCTTTCACTTCAACGATAGGTTCCGGAGCAGGAGGCGGCTCAATTATCGGCGCGGGAGGAGCTTCGACTATCACCGTGGTTTCCTTGATCTCGGTTATCGGAGGAAGCTCGGACCTTTCCTTGTTCGTGTAAAGCTTTCCGCTCATAATTTCCTGGTAAAGCCTCTTGTAGTCTTTGGCAAGTCCCGGCAGATCAAGCATGTCGCCGGCGGCGGCGGCAATGTCGTCCCAATACTTGTTGTTGATGCGGATGAAAGTCTGTGTCTTGTCTATCCTGTTCAGATAGTAGTCAGGAACAAATCTCGAATCCCCGATGATTATTATGTTCTTCGGATTGAGGAACTTGACAAATCTCGTGAACTTGTCGTCGTCCAACGCCAAACCGTCTCCCTTGGCGGGAACAAAATAGAATTTGTCGCCCTGCTTCTGGGGAACGATGATGTATGGCTGATTGTTCCTCGTCTGAATCAAATCAGTGAGAAGCCTCGATTTGGCGTAATTGCCCGTTATCATGAGCGTAACCACGTCCTGCTTCGCGCCCTGATAGACCTTTGTCCAGTTCCTCAGTTCGCACATTGATGGGAAGGCAAGTCCGGCAAGCAGGAATACGCAGACGGCGGCCTTGGCAAACAACTTCGCACTCATTTTCGACATTCTCCTTTTTACTTGGACAAAACAAATTTGATGGATACAAGAAAATCTCCGACAAAGATAGCCTGCTTTCTTCAAGCTTCCAAGCTTTGCAAGCATAAAAATCAAAAAAGATTTGCCGGAATTTTTAAAACGGGCTTGAAAAAAAACATTTTCACAGCACTTTGACAGCACTTTGTGCAACTCGCACAATAAGTCAGACAAACAAAACCCATGAACCGCAAGGAGAGAGAAATGAACGTTCCGTTCTACGGCCACGTAAGACAGTATCACAACATCAAGGCGGAGATTGACTCCAAAATCAGCGAAGTCCTTGAAAGCGGTCAGTATGTGCTCGGTCCGATGCTGAAAAAATTCGAAGGCGAGCTCAAGGACTACTTCGGATCAAAATACGCAATCGGAGTAGGCAACGGAACAGATGCCATCTGGCTTGTCCTCATGGCGCTCGGAGTCGGACCCGGCGACGAAGTCATAACTCACCCGAACACATTTTTTGCGACCGCAGAAGCGGCTTGGATAGCTGGCGCAAAAGTCGTCTTCGTGGACTGCGATCCCCTTACCAAATGCATAGACCCTTCAAAAATCGAAGCCGCCATCACCAAAAAGACCAAGGCAATCATTCCGGTCCACCTCTACGGACAATGCGCAGACATGCCGGCTATCAGGAAGATCGCGGACAAGCACAAGCTCTTCGTCATTGAAGACAACGCCCAGGCAATTGATGCCAAAGGAGACACTTTCAAGCAGGGAGAGCTCTCCGACGCAGTCGCAACAAGCTTCATCATTCAGAAAAATCTCGGATGTTTCGGTGACGGCGGCGCTGTTTTCACAAACAACCCGCAAATTGACGGGATCGTCCGCAAACTACGCAGTCACGGATCATTGAAGCGCGACCACCACTCCTTCGGCTTCAACAGTCGCCTCGACGACATACAGGCTGGCGTGCTCAGCGCAAAATTGAAGCATATCACAAAATGGTCGGATCAGAGAATTCAGCATGCGGCGAGACTTGACAAAGGACTCAAGGGTGTAAAAAATCTGACGCTTCCCTACGCAAAACCCGGCTACAGGCACGTCTTCCACCTATACGTTGTCGAGACAAAAGATCCTTCGAGACGCGACGAATGCCTCAAGTTCCTCAATGACAACGGTGTTGACGCGAAGACGCACTATTCGATCGCGATACACAAGCAGGAAGGGTTCCCCTGGAACAAGGAATACTCCATCGTCGGATCTGTTGCAAACGCGGAAAGAAATGCCGCTTCATGCATTTCCCTCCCGATGTTCCCGGAACTGACAAACGACGAGATTGACTGCACGATTGAAAAAGTTCTCGAATGGGACAGCAAAGCCTGATCAGGAAAGCACGGGAAGGAAGAACCATGTCGAAAAAACTAAGCGTGCTCGTAGTGGGCATGGGCAAACGTGGCAAACACCATGCCCAGGCCTTCAGCGCCAATGGCAATTTCAAACTTGTCGGCATATGTGACATTGACCGCGAAAAACTGAGCGCCGCCGCTCCGTCTCTGGGCAATCCCGAGACGGGGTCGGACGCGGCGGAAATGGCGGCAAAGCTCAAGCCCGATGTTTTCTGCTTCTGCACAATGCCTCACATGCGCAGTTCCATGATCAAGGCGGCGATAGCCAATGGAGCCAAGCTTGTCGCGTTCGAAAAGCCGCTCGCACTCAGCATGCGTGAGGCGAACGAGATCAAAAAAATGCTCTCCGAATCCGGTGTCAAGGCTGTCGTAAGCCATCAGCACAGATACGGCGCGCACTACAGAAAGATCAGGGAATTTGTCGAAAGCGGCTCCCTCGGAAGAATCGAGACAATCTACGCCTCGGCAACTGGCTGGATGACCCACATGATGAGCCATCTCATTGACTACATGCTCTGGTACAACTCGCAGTCACCTGCCGAATGGGTCATCGCACAGGCTTCCGGAAGGAACAAACTGAGCGACAACCACCCCTCGCCAGACTATATTGCCGGCATGATCCACTTCAAAAACGGCGTCCGCGGCATCATTGACTGCGGCGCGGGAGCTCCAGATGTTCCGGACGTCGAGAAATGGTGGGGCAAAAACCGCATCTGCGTCCAGGGGACGAAGGGCTTCGCCGAGGTTCTCACCAATGGCGGATGGCGCGCTGTCACCGCCGATGGAGTCGCCTCAGGACAGGGGGCGATGAACTATGATCTCGATATGCCGCCGTATATTCAGGAAATGGCAGACTTGCTCCTCGAAGGGAAGCCTCATCAGTGCTCCTTCGAAAATGCATACATGGGTGCGGAAATATTCATGGCCCTATGTCGGTCAGCCGCAATGGGCGGGCAAGTCTCTCTTCCCCTTCCCGAAATTGCGAAAGACGAAATTGAGCTCCTGAAAGAAAAAATTTCCGACAGGAAAGCCATTCCGTCAACGCCGGCCAGTGCAAAAGAGTATTCCCTATAAAAAGAGCAGTCTGCCGGGCGCAAATCCAATTATTTGAGAATAGATTCAAGTTTTTGGAAATGCGCCCCAGGGCGCTTCATTTCGCGTTCACAGCGGAGCGGTTGGCGTTAGCGTCCACGATGCACGAAACACGGGACTGGAGCGCTTAGGTGAACTGGAATGATTCCGACAGCAAATCCGATCAGCATTTTTCGCGTATTCCGCGCGTTTCGTAGTTGCAAATCTTTCCTTCTTCGCCCGGCAAACTGGAGTAACATATTCAGCGACCGACTTCGGAGACAGCAGTTTTTTCAAAATCAAACTGCCAGAAAGAACACGCTAACAGCCGTGAACTCCAACGACAGTTTCAAAGGAGTCGGTGAATACGCACCAGATCACTGCTTGAAAACGTTGACCAGCGTTCCGCCGTCAACGACAAGAGAATGCCCTGTTATGTAGTTGGCGAACTGCGACGAGAGGAAGAGCGTAGCGTATGCTATTTCTTCCGGCTTTCCAAATCTTCTCGCCGGCACCATTTCTGCGATCTGCCTCATGTGATCTTCTGAATTCCCCCATATCGGAGTCCTTATTGCCCCGGGATTCACAGAGTTCACCTGAATGTTGAAGGGTGCCAGTTCGACCGCAAGCGAACGCGTCAGTCCATCCATCCCCGATTTAGAACTGTGATATGGCGAGGCGTCCCGAGTCCCTTCGAGTGCGTGTATCGAGCTGATGTTCACAATTTTTCCGCCGCCCGCCTCTTTCATGAAGGGCACTGCAAAATGGGAAAGAAAGACGCAGGAGTCCAAGTTCACATTCATTGTTTCACGCCAGGCTTCCAAGTATCCGGCTGAGCCGAGCGAACTCCCCATGTAGATTCCGGCATTGTTCACGAGCACGTCAATCTTGCCGCTCGACGAGACAACCTTTTTGACAAGCTTTTCGCATTCCTTCTCCTTTGAAATGTCGCATTTGATGCAGTGCGCGCCAGTCTCATTTTCGATCTTCGCCGCGTTTTCAAGACTGTTTTTGGCGGTGAAATACAGATCCGCGCCAGATTCTCTGAAGAGCCGCACGCACGCCTCTCCGATGCCGCTAGATCCGCCGCTCACAAGCACTGTCTTGCCGTCTAATTGAATGTTCATGATTCTGTGATTCTCCCGTTATGTCTTTAGGCGATGCCCAAATCTGCAACACTGAATACGATGTCAAACCCGGTACAAACCATGCTCCAATATATCATTTTAATCAGAAATTCAAACCGTTTTAATTCATCTGAACTGTTTCGCCATCAAGTGAAATGATATGCTGTAGTTTTTCAGATAAATAATTTCATTGTTTTGCTGAAAAACTATCATCGGGAAGC
>DYRX01000291.1 GCA_020718525.1 Victivallis vadensis | reverse complement strand
TTATAACAACACTTTTTTAAGAACTGGACAAACAACTTCACCAGTGCCAAATCATGAACCCTGGGATTTTCAAATAGAGGATTATTGAATGATCCTCGGTTTCAAAAGATATTGATAAAACTATGGACAAGGGATGAAATATAATTTAAAATTCCAAAATAAATTGTTGCTCCGGGTTCGATCGGGAGCGTTCACGCTCATCGAGATCCTCGTCGTGATCGCAGTAATCGCGATACTGGTGGCAATGCTTTTGCCTGCGCTTAAAAATGCCAGAGCAACTGCAAAACAGATCCAGTGCGTCAGCAATTTGAAAAATCAGGGAACCGCATTTTTAATGTATGCGGATGACTATAATTCACAAATGCCTTATCGTCCTGGGTGGCGCGGAGCAGTCATGAGTGGCAGAGAACATTCAACTTGGGAATGGCTGATGGCTCCTTATCTTGGGAGCAAAGAACCTGCCTGGGTGCCGGCAATGGCGGGAGGGGTATATGTTGATGTCCATTGGGCCGTTGACAACGTCAATAATTCCATCTTTTGGTGCCCTGCCGGACCAGCATCAGGGAAACGCAGTTGGGGAATTTACTACGAAAAATCTAGCGACACCTGGGGACAGAGTGGCGGCTATGAGGGTGGACTCAACCAGCACTTTGGCAGGACTTGGGATGATACGGCGACCAATGTAATTGGAACTTTAAATGGAACTGATAATGCTTTTCCAGCGATTTCCAAGATTAAAACATCATTTTGGACAAATCCGGCTGGAGTTCCTGTGCAGTTTTGCTCCGATCTGAAGATACCGGAAACCGTGGGAGGTAGTGGGAACAGCAGTGGTTATCAGGGGGACACCTGGCATAGAACAGGATCATGGGCAAGACCAACAATGTTTGTAGATGGACATGTCAAGGCTTTGGTAAAACCCATGTATACCAGAGGGAAGAAATATGTTCGCTGGTCGGGATCTGGCGACCGAATGATGACAGGTCCGCTATATCACAATTCATACTCTCTCTGTAATTGGAATGTCACAAAACGCTGGGATTTCTGGCTGGATGAATACTGAGGCAGATTGGACAGATCTGTCTGATTAGGACGGAAAACAATATGTCAAAATGCAATATTTCAACAAAGAAAGTCTAGGAGGAAAAAGATGAAACTCGGAAAAGGAATCCTGTTTGGAGCGCTTTTGATCGGGGTTTGCTCCGTCGTCAATTCAGCGGAAGTCGTCAAGAAGGTGACGGACTTCAATGTTCCGGGCGAGTGGAAGCCGTATCAGTGGAACAAGGCGACTGGAAAGATTTCTGTGCGTCCTGAGTTTCCAGACGAGCTCAAGGGAAAAGGCGACGAGGAGACTTCGCTTGGTCTCAAGATAAGCTGGCCCGGCGGTGAAGGCATGAGATTTTTTACAATCGTTCCGGAAAAACAGGTCACGATCCCATTCAAAGTCAGCAAAGGTAGTATTTGGATCAAGGGGACTTCCAACGGCAGGTATCTTGAGCTTCATTTTCTTGCCAATGGTCAGGAAAAGGATGACAAAGGAAAACTATACAAGCTGGGTGGACCGGGGGCATTCAATTTCGACAACTGGCGCAAGCATGAGTTCACGATTCCGGCGGACTGGCCACAGCCGCTGACAATCAAAAGCGTAACTTTTCACGATTGGGGATGTCCACAGCCTGCCGAAGACACCTTCTACATAACTCGCTATGAGTTCACATGCGACGATGCTCAGAAGCTTGGAGATTCAACAGGCGCGGCGGCAGGCGGACAAAAAGCCAAGACCAATGATGCCTGGTGAGAAATGAGATATAATCCATTGCGCCACAGCCTCTCGCGTCCCGCGATTGCCTTTCTCTTTCTCTGCTCAGCCGCCTACAACGGATTTGCCGACGCTCCAGTTCTCACGGTCGGCAGTCCGCTTCAGAACGGCTTGACAGAAGACGGAAAAGTCCAAGTCTTCATCAAGCTTTTCACCTGGGATTCGCTCGAGCAGAATATCAAGATCTCCCATTCGCTCTACGACTGGAACGGAAATGAAATCGAAAATTTTTCTGGAATCCCGGTAAAAATGAGCGGCGAATGGAGGGGCAAGCAGGACTTTTCTCTTCCCAAATACGGAACATTCAGATATAAGATAGAGCTTCTTGATCAAGATGGAAAAAAGATTGCAGGCCAGGACAAGTCATTCACCTGGATGATTCCGGTCAAAATTTATGATGCCGCAAAAAGATTTTCGTCCCCGATCGGTGTGAACACCCATGCCTGGGCAAACTGGAAACTGCTTTCCAGGTTTGGAATACACTGGGCTCGTGACTACTGCTGGCAGTGGATCGGCAAAGGCGAAAAGGGTCATATGGTCAATGGGGAAAATTTCATTGATCGCGTCAAATCCGCAGACGAAGCAGGGATCAGCACGCTTCCCTGTCTCCAGAAAAGCTTCCAGACGCCCGACAAGCGGAAATGGATCGAGGATGCCGAACAGATCAGAAGCAGTTTCAAGAGAGTTTCAGAGATGTTTCCGAGTCTTCCCTACTTCGAGATAGGCAACGAGGAGGAAAGCGCTTTTCCGGATCATTGCCACGAGGCGAAAAACTATGCCAATTTCGTTAAAAACGCGGCAAAAGGTCTCGATGAGGCGGGAAAAGGGGCAAAAATCGTTCTCAGCGGTGACTGCGCGCCATACTACGAACTCATAAAAGAAATGCTTGATACTTCTGCAAACTCCTTTTCTGCAATCAATTACCACTGCTATACCGGAACAATTCCGCCGGAAATCTCCATGGGCGATGTGAATGTAGGATCGGAGTTTAGAAACGAATTCATGTTCGAGCTGGACAAATTCAGGCGGATCAACGAGCTGGCGGCGAAATATGGCAAGGAAGCCTGGCTCACTGAAACTGGCTGGGATGTCACATACGGTCCTGCAGTAGGTGAAAAATTGCAGACAGTTTATCTGCCGCGCATGTACTTGCTCTCCAGAGCTTCTGGCATGCACAAGATATTCTGGTACTTCGACACTGACCAGAAGGGGACAATCAAGTTCTCCTCATGCGGTCTGATAGATGTCAACGGAAACGTGCGCCCAAGCGCCGCCGCCCTTGCCGCGCTTTCCAATTTCACTGCATTTGCGAAATTCGCAGGATCCATCTATCTCGGCGACGACATTGTCTGCCAGCTTTGGGAGTGCGAAGATGGAAAATTCATAGCCGCCGTCTGGACTGTTTCGGAAACCCATCAAGTTTCGAAGGAGCTTCTCAAGGCATCCAAAGTCTGCGACATATTTGGAAACGAAGCCAAGGCAGATTCGATCGGTCCTGAAATTGGCTACTTTTTCTTTGACGCAATTCCGGATGCCTGGAATCAGCAGAGAAACCTGTCACTTTCGAGTTTCAGCGCATTCACCGCATTTCCAGGAACATCCGTGGAGCTTGTCCTGAATGTCGGAGACATGAAGCCAGAATTGGGCATTGAAAACTGCCCCAAAAGCTTGTCATGCGCCCCCTGGATCTTCGAAAACGGGCATGCAAAGGCAAGAATATCCTTCTCCAAAGACGCAGAAGCAGGAATCTACAAGTGCAAAGTTTTTGCCAAAGGAGACGGATGGATCAAAAAATGGCCGATCGAGATAAAGCTGTCTCCTTTGCTGACGATAGACTCGGAGCCCTATTCAGCGGACAGCCTCTCTAAAATGAAGATGCGTCTGAATGCGAAAGAGCCTATGACTGCTGAATTCCTTGCTCCATCAGGTTCAGGAGATGTTTTTCCGAAATCATTGGAACTCAAGCCTGAAACTGAAACAGAGCTTGAATTCAAAGGCTCGGAAAAAGCTGACGGAATCTTGGAGATCGGCGTCAAGCTTTCGAACGGAGCCTCGCAGAAATTTCTACTGCGTCCAAACAAAATCTCTGTGAAGAAGGACGAAGGCTTTGCTGAACTGAAAGCGGAAGATGTCAAGAAAGGTGTAGGCGAAGACTATTTTGTCGTAAATGGGCTGGGTGAAAAGCCGTCAGCCGGACTCTCTTGGAGCGAGAAGGGATTGGAGATCGCAATCAGATTGCCGGTCAAGGGGCTGATTTCCGGAGATCCTGCCTGGTTCTGGGATCACAGCAATTTCGAAATCTTTCTTGCAGATCAGGATGGAAAGAATGGAAGGCAGTTCTTCTTTGTTCCAGTTCTTTCAGACGGGGCCTGGACTCTCAAGGCCGGCGAATGGAAGAAGAGATTTGAACCCGGCGCGGAAAATATCCTGGACGACAAAAGATGCTCCTGTTCTATGAGCTATGAGAAGGACACTGTGAACGCCAAGATCCTGATCCCCATGGAAGCTCTGCCGGAAAAGATTGAAGCGGGTCGCAAATGGAGAGCCGCCCTCGCGTTCCAGGCAGGAAAGCCAATGGCTATCGAAAGGAGAGCATGCTGGCCGAGAAGGAAGCATGACGGCATTCTCGATGGAACCGGCAAATGGGGAATGATAGAGTTTCAAGATTGATCGCAATAGGTGCTGAAGCGCGGGCTAGGATCAATACAACACGACATCTCGCACGAAGGCACAAAGGCACAGAGAAATGACAGAAAATGAAATCGGGAAAATTGTGGTTGACTGCGCAGTTCGCCTGCACAAGGATCTTGGACCCGGTCTTCTTGAATCGGTCTACGAAGTTCTTCTTGCCAATGAACTCGAATTGAAAGGTCTGAAAGTCAAACGCCAGGTCCCGATTTCAATTGAATATCACGGTGTACAATTTGATGAAGGTTTCAGGGCTGACATCGTGGTAGAAGACAAGGTAATATTGGAGCTCAAGTCTGTAGAGGTTGCAAATCCGGCACACAAGAAGCAGGTCTTGACATATCTCAGACTGACTGGATGCAAGCTCGGATATTTATTGAATTTCGGAGACTCGCTAATGAAGGACGGGATAACACGACTTCTTAACGGCGAGGTTCAATGAGTATCTTCGTGGCTTTGTGGCTTTGTGCGAGAATAATGAATTAGAATTTAGGAGAAACACTATAGACCCACGAAATGAGAATGCAAGAATTATAATATAACACCTTATTGATAAGTCATTTATTTGTACTGGCACCGTTTTTTTTTCTCCTGCGATTCAGCTTTATCGAAAAGGAAGTCAGGAAAGACTGCATGAA
>DYRX01000577.1 GCA_020718525.1 Victivallis vadensis | reverse complement strand
TAAGCACTGCAGACAATGACACAAGAATAATTTTTTTCATGACATATCCTTTTTTCTAAAGTTGAGAAATCCATATAGTGGTAAATTTTGCATGATTAGAGGCATTGTCAAATTAAAAAGAAAAAATTTTTCATTTTCTTCATGAGATTGAAAAGGACTCATATCTGTTTCCACCTGAAAACGCGTATGTCTGCGAACCGACCCATTTGTTACAGCGGATCATATTCGCTGCGAGCAGAGATAGGGTCCAGGCGAGGATCAGCACAGCCATGAAGACCGGGAAAAGCTTGTAGTTCATCTGCGATCCTATTTTGCTATATGCATTTCAAAGGTTTCAGACAGCAGTTCCTTGAACATCCAAGCATTGCCGGTTATCATGCCAGACTGCGGCAAACCCTCGACACTGATCCTGTATGCCCCGCCAGCTTCAACTCCATAGATGGGATATAGGGACGGCGTAAAGATTATTTCCGAAGGATGCTGTGGTTTCCCCGTCATACAGTAGTACGCCGGCAACAAACGCCTTCGGATCTGCAGACCTCAGTTTTCGAAGACCACAGAAATCGTCACTGCCGACCGTTGATCCAGCCTTCACTTCGATTCCGGCTGTTCTACCGCGTGATTCCAGAACAATATCCACCTCGACCTTGTCTTTATCCCGGAAATGGCTGAAGGTCACGGCATCCTCGTGCCAGCTCGCTTGCCGGCGAAGCTCCTGGTATACGAATGTCTCCAGAAACCGCCCAAACGTGGCTCTGTCTTTCCAAAGCGACTCAGCGTCAAGTCCCAGGAGGGAAGATGCCAGACCTGTGTCTCCGATGTGAAGCTTTGGCGTTTTTACCAGACGCTTCATGCGCTTGCTGTGCCAGGGTGGCAATTCATCGAGCAGGAAGATGTGGGACAGAAGTGTGATATATCCCCGTATGGTTGGACGGCTCACCTGAAATGGCGAGGAAAGCTCCGAGATGTTTGAAAGGCAGGCAGTATAGACCGAGTTTCGGCTAATTGCAAGTTATTCTTCGTCTAATTGAAAGTTGTCAATCGTCCCATTGTAAGCGAGCCGGTTGCTCCGGGTCAGACTCTTGAACATTATCTCACACGAAGACACAAAGCACACGAAGTAAAGAAA
>DYRX01000290.1 GCA_020718525.1 Victivallis vadensis | reverse complement strand
GGAGAACGCCTTTCTGATACGTTCCGTCGCGCTTGTCGGCGCTTCTTATGTCCAGATATATTTCTACGCTGTCGTTGTTCCAGTTTTCTGCATTTTCATCGGAGATCTTTTCATCCTTCACCGTGACTTTGAAAATCAATGCTTCGGCAGTTTTCGAAAAATTGACTTTGGCTGAGCAGTCCTCTGTCCCAGTCCATTTGTCAGAGCCTGAAACAAGTTGCTCCTTACGCTCAATATTCAACTGATTTGCTTCGTCTGCCACAAGACCTGAGATCAGGGAAGCAAGCAGGACAATCCCTGCCGGCACTTGAGTTTTCTTCATTATCACGTCTCCTTATTTTATTATAGACTACCACTTCAAGATCCGCAGATCCCCAGCCTTCATCGGAATAACTAGAGATGGTCCCTTGCCAAGAGCTTTTCCGTCCAGTGCATCCGTAACAGCTCGGTCATTTCCAGTATCAATTGCAATATCTCCGTCCTTGAGCGCCTGTATGGAAAGGTATCCTTCAGCTTCCCAAATCGAAGCGTCTGTCTGGGTGAAGAGATGAACTCCTGCAAGCCGCGAGCATGCCCGTATCAGTTCAGATGTCAGCTGAGGCGTTCCAATAAATATGTCAGATCCATGCTCGCTTTTGCGGAGCAGCATTGCCGGAGAACCGTCTTTATAGGTTGCCAGAACAGATTCCGGATCTGCATCGTCAACTGTGAAAAGTGGTGTGATTCGTTCCATTCGCTTCTCAGCTCAAAGGTTTCTCCACGAGGTGTTCCCCAGAAAAAACGTGGTGCGATGGGGCTACCGTTGAGATGAATCTGCGGTCCGCCTGGCGTATCCTGGACACGCACGGTAAGGGCTGTGGCAGGAAAAGCCGCCATGGTTACAATAGCGACAACGCTTATCTGTGATAATTTCATATGTGCATTCCTTAACATTGCATATTATTCTCATTTGCCAAATAAATCTGGCAATTTGTCACGGGTTATGAGAGCAGGATCATTCATGAAGAGCCTGGCGTTTTTGTTGTTGACGATGCTCCAGTTCGCATCCCAAGCAAGGCAGTATGTCAGTTTGGAATATTTTTCCTTGACGCCTTGGAGAAAAAGAGCCATGTCGAATTTGCCGTCTTCAGTTTTTGGTCCAAACTCGCAACAAGCTACAGGTTTGCCCAATTCCAAAAGTTCTTCATATCCCGGCAGAATTTCATTGTCCAGATAACGGTCCATTCCGACAATGTCACAATAATCGTTGCCAGGATAATAATAGTCAATAGATCTGTTAGGGCGTCCCGACTTGGATGCCTCATGTGCCCCACCTGAAGCGGCATATACCCAGATCAGGTTGTCCAGTTTTTTCTCCTTCGTAAAATAATCGAACATATGACGCCACAGCGAGATGAAATCATCTTTGTGTCCCTGGTAATCCTGTCGTCCCCACCAGAACCAGTTGCCATTCATTTCATGGAAAGGCCGCCAAAGGACGGGCACCTTGGCATCGCGGAGCTGTGAAAGACCTTTTGCAATTCGGTCCAACTGAGTCATCCACCGTTTATTGGATTCAGTTCCCGGCTTGAGCAAGTCTTTGATATCAACAGGTTTTACTAGATCCCAGGCGGTTCCGCCGCTCATGGGATTCCGTGCATGCCAACTGATGGTAACTAGCCCGCCTTTTCTCCACCATTCGATGAGAGCCTTGTTGATTGGCTTGATATCCGGATCGTCTGTCCGCTTCGCGCCGTATGCGTAGTCAGCACTGATGATTGACGGATATTTGCCAGTCTGCTTCTCCAAATTATCCACATATTCTTTCATTCCGTACTGCACGTGCTCTCCATGGGCAGTATGCTGTCCGACAAGGATGCCGCGCTGACTGGAGGATGGAAGCCCGGCGATATAGGCAAGCAGCCTATTGGCTGCCGGCGAGGCTTTTGGGTTGCAACAGACGTCTTCTGTCTTTATCTTTGATGACTTCACCAATGGATCCGATGCCGATGCTGAAAAGCAGAAAATGCAGGACAAGGCTACTATAAGTTGTTCCAACATTTTCATAAATCCTCCTGTACTCGGATAATTATTTTCCCGGAAACTCAGGCCGCATCAAGACTATTTGTGTTCCAAATGCTTATTTCACACGGCGAAGCGAAATGTCATCAATCCACAAAGTTCCTGACCCACCGTCTCTCTTCTCCGGAGTGAAATTGCCAATGCAGAGTCCGATCTTCCTGACACCAGGCTTGATCCTGAACTGAGTGTTGATCTTCGTCCAGTCGTAAGTTCCGTCCGGGAAACGCAGGACATGCGCGTCCGACATGCCCGGGAATATGGCGTAGCTCATCTTCAAGACATCCTTGCCTTTTGCAATCAGGGAGAGGTTATAAATTCCCTCCGGCTCGACTGGGATATCGTCCATAATGTAAAAACTGCCCCAGGGCCGCTCCATCTGAGTTCGGATTGAATGAGTTCCTGACTTTGCCTCTTTGTCGTCCCAGAACACTGTCTTGCCATCAACTTTCCATCCTGCTGGAGCCGTTCCGTCGGCGGACTTCTCTTCGAAGGACGTGTTCTGCATGAGTTCCGGCCATTCTTCCGGAAGGAAACTGCTATCGGAAAACAAGCTTATGCTTTTCTCGTAAATTTTTCCATTCTTCCCTTCCGCCTTCAATGTCAAGCTGTGTTTTCCGGGTCCCATGTCCTTTCTGATGTCTCCATTGTAGGACCATTCGCCCTGCTGGCCCTTGATCTTTGCGTAATATGTCATCGGCTTATAATCGCTATCGTCAATCTTACAGCTCATAGAGCTTATATCAGAAAAATCGTCGTCAAGATAGACGGCGATAACTTTTCCATTCCAGAAGGAGCAACTGTTGAAATATGGATACATGGCGCCTTCAACGACCGTCATGTCCTTGGGAGATAGAATCCAGATTGGATTGTCAGCCGCTTCAATGCTCTTGACAGCAGTTGCCGCCACCTCAGTTCCTTTGATATCCACAATCCTATACGATGGCGGGTAGCCGAAGAATTCCTGGCTCCACCCGCCACCGAAATTAAATGAAGGTGCGGACATCTGGAGCATCTCATTGATTTTCTCCATGCGGTTCTGATGAATGTGTCCGTAAATGAAAGCTTTCGCATCGCACGCTTCGATGATTTTCATGAACTCAGGACTTCTGTTCATTGATTTTTCTATTCCACCGTATGATTCATGACCAAAATAATAATGGCAGAAAAATATTGTCGGAGTTTTCGGAGGCAGGAACGCAAGATCTTTCGCAAGCCACTCGAACTGCCGCGCCATTTCAGTGTTCTCCACGTTCGGAAAACGTTTCAGGAAAACGAAATGGAACTTGCCATGATTGAACGAATAGTGTGACGGACTCATCTCTAAAGTCTCAAGTCCGTCATGGTTGCCTGGAACAAAAAAGTAAGGGATCCTGAAGTCCTCCACCTTTTCCCGGAACAGCTTCGCATCGGACGAGGGAGAGGATGAGGTCTCCTTGAGACCAAGGTCTCCTGTGTCAACAATGAATGATGCATTGGGTTCTGTCTTTAAAATCTGCGGCATCGCCTTATCAAAGAAGTACTTCCATGTCTGGCTACCGGATACGTATTTGTAGTGGAACTGGCCATTCGGCTTGTCTGCCCCGGAAGACTGCAGATGCGTATCCGTTACCTGAATAAATGAAAAGTCCTCCTGAGACGCCGGATCTTTTACCAGTGGAAAGTCCAGTTTCTGGGCGGGATTTGCGACATTGATGAACCATCTACCCTTTGCAGGGAGGACATAGCCTGATGGCGTTGAAATGAAAACAGTCGGCTTTGAGTCGCTGGTTTCCAAAGAATAAGTTCCATCCGCGCCGCTAGCTACGACTGAAGCTCCATCCGACACGGCAACTCCTTCAATTCCAGGCTCTCCATTTTCCTGGATTCCGTTCGAATTTGAATCCAGAAATACAAGCCCCTGCAGAGCTGTCCCTGAAAACGCATTCGCCATCAGCCCAATGGAAAACGATGCTACAAGACATTTTCTCAACAATTTCATTGGAGATCTTTTCCCTATGTTTATTGTTAGATGTTTCTGATTCCTGCCCAATTATATTTCAGGCTGTTGAATTATCAATGCATCTGATCAACTACTAATACTTATCTGAGCCGATTTCAAAACTCTGAAAATTTCAGAGTTTTTAAATCGGCTCATAATATTCTACGCAATATCCGGGGATAACACTATTTTTGATCTTATCAAGGTGAATTTTGGTTTTCTCAGGTCAATATCCTGGCACAAAAAAAAGTTTTGAGACTGCGTCCTTCTGCGCACCAAGAGCCTCAATTGCCATCCTGTCCCAGTTCAGGAGAGATCCCGCATGTCCATCCGTGTAGGCTATGTTTACGGTCCTGTGGTGGCGCGGACTTGGTTTTTCAACACGTGCTAAATTTAAATTCGTCTCCGGGGAGATTACGAAGATGCAGGTGCTGTCCCCGAGTACGGTCTGTCTGGCATCTCCGATGAGCCATTCGTCGCCGTTCAGCTTTGAAAGAGGAGGGGGCGATTTAATTGACGTACTGGTGCACATGTTGGTGATATTGACCCCGTAGCCGCCGCCCCAGCCTGCGTTCCCGTTCATGTTTTCCGACGATGGACACAGCCAGATGCCTGTCCTGATGTCACCCCAGGCGCCGGTAGGGGTGCTGTAGCGCCATTTCGTTTGAGTTATGTATTTGTTGTCGATCAGACGGTTGGTGTACCACTCTCCAGGCTTTCCAGCTCCTACGACCGAGATATCACCGATGAAACCCGGAATGATCCTGTCATTATAGTCATTGGAATAGATGAGCATCGCAAATGAAATCTGCCTTATGTTGCTGTTGCACAGTATCGACTTGGCCTGATCCCTGGCGTTCTTCAGCGCTGGAAGAAGCATCGCCGCCAGGATTGCGATGATCGCAATTACGACCAGTAGCTCTATCAGGGTAAACGCTGATGAGCGCTTCGCCCTACGGGCTACGTCTGGCGCAGCGAGCAGTTCGATGAGTGTGAATTTGTTTTTCATGTTTATTCCCATGCTTTAAAATTGGATGACATGCAAGAAACTGCAAACTAAAGTTTGTACTCCAACTAATTCTAATTAAAGTTCAAATTGAGCTAATTATCCATGGACGGCAAAACATC
>DYRX01000289.1 GCA_020718525.1 Victivallis vadensis | reverse complement strand
CCTGACATGCTTGTAAAAATAGCCGACACATACGATGAGGAAGTTGACAATGCCGTTGATGCCCTCACATCCATGATCGAGCCTCTCATGATTATTTTCCTTGCTGTAGTCGTCGGTACAATCGTTATTGCCCTCTTCATGCCGCTGATTTCAATTATTGACAAGCTTGGCGGAAGTGCTGGATGACGATATCCGCAAAACAGGATTTGTTCGCAATAATCATGGCTGGAGGCAAAGGCGAGCGCTTCTGGCCGCAGAGCCGAGTTTCCAACCCGAAGCCGTTATTGCGTCTGGTCGGAGATCTCAGCTTGGTAGAGCAGACGGTCGAGAGAGTGCGCCGCATTCTCCCGCCCGAAAATATCCTTGTTGTCACCAACGGCGACTATGTTCCGTCAATGCGCTCTCTTTTGCCCTTCATCCCATCGGCAAATGTTATTGGCGAGCCGATCGGCAGGGATACGGCTCCTTGCGTTGCCCTGGCGCTGGCTGTTGTAAAAAAAATGGCGTCTGTCCCCAATCCGGCGATCATATTTTTGCCTGCGGATCACATGATCGGAGACAGCGATTATTTTGCATCGCTTTTGGACGACTGCTCGAATCTTTCCTTGAAAAATAGGATAGTCACAATCGGAGTCGCCCCCCGCCACCCAAGTCCCGGATATGGCTACATAGTTTGCGGACAGGCGATTCAGACTCCGCTGAAAACTAAATTCCATGAGGTCAAGTCTTTCAGGGAGAAGCCAGATTCGGATACTGCAAAAAATCTCCTGGAGCTGGGAAACTGCCGCTGGAACAGCGGCATTTTCGTAGGGACTTTCAACTCGATTTTCGACGCGTTCAAGAAGCATTCTCCGTGCCTTCAAAAGGCTGTTGACAGCTTTGGCGTCGCCATCGGGGAGAATCGCCTCGAGGAATGCCTGGCGAAAACATACCCCGAACTAGAAAAAATATCATTCGACTGCGCAATCCTCGAAAAATGTTCCGGCATGATTGCCGCCGACTATGATTCGGAATGGGACGACGTGGGCAGTTGGACCGCTCTTAGAAGGCAGATCAGTGCCACGGATTCATCTGGCAATGTCGTCAGAGGAACTCATTTCGGGCTAGGGACGAAGGACTGCGTGATCGTGGGCGATTCCAAACGTCTTATCGCGACAATTGACACTCAGGACATTGTCATCGTCAACACCGAGGATGCAACCTTGGTCTGCAGTGCGAAATCAGCTCAGAGAATCAAAGAGCTTGTCCTCCTCTTGGGCAAGGATCCGGAACTTTCAAAATTTTTGTGAGGACTTCTCTTTCAATGTTTAAAATGCTTTGGATATCCATCTCCGCGATTTTCACTCTCGCGCTTCTTCAGTCATGCAAGAGCGATCCGGCAGTTGTCGGTAGCGAGGACGAGAACATCTTCTCAAAAATTTCAAGATCTCTCTCCTACGAGAAGCCTTTTTACAGCGACGAGGCGGTAGAAAAGGCGAGAAAATATGTTCTTGAAAAAATGCCCGAGCTCTCCCAGTCCGCCGTCCATGACGTGGAATTCACAAGACCGCTGATATATCAGAGAAAGCTTTTTTCCAGAGCGTCGAGGGACTCGTCGAAAAGAGACATTGCCGAAACATGCATTGTCTGGAAAATGCCGGATTCAGATGGTCAGAACATCGTCGTCTTTGGCGTTGGGCAGGCACGCCTTGACGACTGGTATCCAGTGCGAGTGATCATAAAGAAATTCGATCTTGAGGAAGAGGCAAAATTGGGGGAGAAGAAATGAAGAGCATGACCGGATTCGGAAAATCGGAGGCTGTCTCCGAAAATGGGGCAGTCTTCTATGTCGAAGTCTTCTCCCTCAACAGAAAACAGCTCGAGATAAAGGCGTATCTCCCGAAGGAGCTTCTCTCCCTCGAACCCGTGATAAGGGAAAAGATCGCGTCGAAGATATCCCGCGGCTCCGTAACTGCCAGGATTTCACTGCTTTTGCCGGAAAATATCCTCCAGGAGACAATTCAGGTCAACGACACAATCATAAGCGGATATTTGAGGAAATTGCGCAGGATGCAGGAGAAGCATGAGCTCTTCGGCGCAATAGATCTTGTCGCCATGCTGATGCTTCCAGGCGCGGTTTCGGAGATTCCCGCCTCTCTCCATCCGGAAAACGATATCAATGCATTGAAGAAAGCTCTCGACGAGGCGCTGGAACAGCTTTCCGATATGAGGAGTGCCGAAGGCGCAAGTCTGAAAAAGGACGTTCTCGAGAGACTGCTGAAGCTGGAATCAATCGTCTCCAGCGTCGAGGGCATGGCATCCAAGGCTCCGGAACGACAGAAACAGCTTTTCCTCAAAAGACTCGCCGACAGCGGTATGGAAATCAATCCTGCCGACGAGAGAATCCTCAAAGAAATCACCATCTTCTGCGACAAATACGATACCAGCGAAGAGATTACCAGGCTTAAAAGCCATTTTATGCAGTTTCGCAAATTTACCGACAGCGCGGATAGTTCCGGCAGGTCCCTCGACTTCCTCATACAGGAAATCTTCAGGGAAATTAACACGCTTGGGAACAAGACCCCCATTGTTGACGTCACCTTTCTGATTGTAGATTTTAAAACCGAATTGGAAAAGATCCGCGAACAGGTTCAAAACATAGAATAAAGGCTCCTCTCATGGACAGAATTTGCCCAAACGGCGATCTGAAAATTCCTGCCGACATTGATTTGATTGACAATACCGTCTTGGAACTCTGTTCAGGCTACAGCGACGGCAAGGGAGTCAACCACATTGAAGGATTCAATCTTCCGAGCGAAACCGAGGTTCTTCGGATTCTGGAGGATCTCACCGAAATCATTTTTCCCGGATATGCCGGAAAAAGAATGATGAGCCTGAAGAATATCCGATACAGTGTTGGTGAAATACTCTCCAGAGTCTATCTTGATCTTAACGACATCATCTTTCGTGCGTTCAGATTTGAATGTGAAATGAAAAATTGCAAGGACTGCAATGTTCCGGAAATTTCGGAGCGAGCCGTTTCAAGGCTAATCAAGTCTCTGCCAAGAACTAGAGAGATCCTCAAGTTGGACGCGTCTGCCGCATTTGCCGGAGATCCTGCGGCGAAAAGCTTGGACGAAATTGTTCTGAGCTATCCTGGTCTCAGGGCGATAGCAATTCAGAGGATTGCCCATGAGCTCTATCTCGGGGAGGTTCCGCTGATTCCGCGTATGATTTCAGAACACGCCCACAGGACAACTGGAATAGACATACATCCGGGAGCCAGCCTGGGATCTTCCATCTTCATTGATCATGGAACCGGCGTCGTAATAGGCGAAACCGCCGAAATCGGCAACGGCGTCAAAATATTCCAAGGCGTTACTCTCGGTGCCCTCAGCTTCCCCAAAGACGCATGCGGGCAAATCATCAAAGGGCTTAAGCGTCATCCTACGATTAAGGACAATGTCACAATCTATTCCGGCGCCACCATACTCGGCAATATCGTTGTTGGGGAAGGCTCGGTCATTGGCGGAAATGTCTGGCTAACTGAAAGTGTCGAACCCGGCACTCTGGTCACGATATCGCCGCCTGATTTGAAGATAAAAACTAGGACCAGGAAATGAACATGCACTGGAAATGCGTGGTATGTTCGGCGGTTTTTGAAGGTCAGCTCCCTCCCGACATATGCCCTGTCTGCAAAGCCGGCAGAGAAGCCTTCATCCCCTTCACTCCTGAAACCGTCGGCTTCCACAGGGACAGCGCGGAAATCTTCATGATCATTGGTTCTGGCGCCGCCGCATGCTCCGCCGCGGAGGCAGTCAGAAAAAGAAATTCCACGGCGACGATTCAGATTTTCACACGGGAAGCTCAAATTCCATATTTCCGTCCGGTGCTGATAAGATATCTGTCAGAAAAGATCAAGGACAGAGAATTCTTCATGCATCCTGCGCCATTCTACAAGAATAGAAAAATCGAGATAGTCAGTTCCACGGAAGCCGTCTCGATCTCGCCCTCTGAAAAAACGGTTCTCTTCAGCGACGGGGTGAAAAGACCCTACGACAAGCTTCTCCTAGCCACTGGAGCTAAAAACTTTCTTCCTCCCATCCCCGGGATCGGACTGAAGAACGTCCTTGCGCCAAGAGAGCTCAGGGACTTCGATCTCCTCAAGCAGAGCCTCTCCGAAGGAATGCGAATCGCCGTGCTTGGCGGAGGCCTGCTGGGGCTTGAAACTGCCTGGACGCTTTCACAGATGAAATGCGATGTGACTGTGATCGAGGCGCGGGACAGGATACTTCCACGACAGACCGATGAAGCGTCGTCCGAGATTTTGTCATCTCTCATCTCTCAAAGCGGAGTGCGGCTTGTCACCTCGCATAAAGTTGCTGAAATCTTTGGTGGCGACTCTGTCCGGGGGCTTAGGCTCGATGATGGAATTGAGATTCCAGCGGAAATTGTAATTGTCTCAGCAGGAATAAGTTCCGAAAAATCGCTTGCAGAAAATGCCGGGCTCAAATGTTCCAAAGGCATTGTTGTTGACCCGGCGATGACTTCATCGGATCCTTCGATTTTCTCCGCAGGCGACTGCGCGGAAACGCAATATGGGACAGAAGGAATATGGGAAGCCTCTCTTGAACAAGGCAGAATTGCCGGAGCAAACATGGCGGGCGATGAATTGCGCTACCAGAGAAAGCAATTTGGGACAGTTCTAAATTCCTTCGGAACAAAGCTATTCTCCATCGGAGAAATTCCGGCAAAGGACAGTTGCCCTGAATCCATTCTCAGCTCAGACCTTGAACGGCACAGATACAAGGCTGTCTTCATCAAGGAGTCCGGCGCATGCGGCGGAATTCTGATGGGTGACTGCTCTCTCACATGCAACCTCATCGCCGCAATCGCAAACGGCTGGAACAAGGCGGAATGCGAAGCCAACGGACTCTGATTTTCCCTGATTCAATTCGTTTCCTGGTTACGATAGCGATTACGATAACAGGCGAGTGAATACTTTCGTCCGATCTGCGTTGGTGTCCAGCCTTCTGCCTGTGCGTACCGCACGCAGACAGGTCAGGCAGTCTTTTTCCTCGACACTGATTATTATCAGCTTGCGATATCTCCATGGTGCAAAAAGCAGGGAACAATGAAGCCTGGGGTTTCAACCCCATGGCGGGAAATCTCAGAGATCCGAAGCTCTGTGATTTTTCAGTGGCACTTTTTTGCTTTTTTAGCC
>DYRX01000288.1 GCA_020718525.1 Victivallis vadensis | reverse complement strand
TGTTTTTCCATACTTCCTCAAGTTCCGACCCGTTGAATTTCAAAAGTGCACAGCCTGTTCCATATCCGGAGCTTATGAAGATCGAAGAAGCAGAATCAAATATTATACTTCTCTCCTTTGGCAATTCCGTCACGATCCGGCCCCCGCCATATGGACCAGTCACCAGAAACGAGCCGAGATGCTCCAAAGATGCTGAATGCAATCAGACAGATTCCAATTTTTCTCATTTTTTTCTCCTGAAATTGCCCTGTTTTCCTATTGAAAAGCTCAAGAATGAAAGCCGCAAAGCCCTGCATAACGTAAAGCTTAGTAGTAAGGATTCAAGTTTGGCTGTAAAATTTCTCAGGCTCAGCAGACCGAATCCGAATTTCTAAGCACTGAATCCGAAACAAGTTCCAAATGCCAGAATGCGGAGTTCAAAACTCGATGGGGGGGACAATATATTCGACGGATTCTTCTGTTTTGATTTAGCCTTTGAGTCCTTGTTCAGAACTTGATAGGATATTGTCCGAATTCTAGCCCGGCTTCAATCATCGCCCCGCATGATTTGATGAGATTTATCTTTTCATCGCGTGAAAAGATGCTGACATTGTTGGTTCCGGCAAAAGCCCCGCCACTGCAGGCAAGTGTAAAGCCACCGCCTTTTGCCGCAGATTTGATGGCATTCTTTACTTGCTCACGTACCTGGTCTTTGCTCATCGCATTGAAATGTTCAGAAGTCAGGTTGCCTGTGAGAAGCATCTTGTCACCATGCATGCGCTTGGCTTCAGCGAGGTCAACATTGCCCATTGGAAGAGGTTCGAGCGGCTCAATGTTGTCTATGCCAATCTCTGCGAGGCGTGCCAGGTAGTCCATTATGTTTCCATGGCTGTGCGCGCGGATTTTGGCTCCACCGCGCCTTGCCGGAGCGCAAGCGGCTTTGTCGTACGGCAGAACAAATTCGTCAAATGCCGCCATGCCCATCCACGGGGGAATAAGCATCTCATAGGCCCAAGTGTAGAGGACAAGCCCCGGTCCGTAGGCGGCAGTCATGGCTTTGATGCTTTCAGCGACTTGAATGTTTGCCGGCTCAAGATATTTGTGGAGGAGTTCCGGCTCTGTCATTATCCAGATATAAACTTCCTCCAAGGAGGAGCTTCTTGCCAGCGAACCGAGCGGATGGAAGAGATCGACGTAAGGCATTCCCGCCTCGCCGATGGATTTGTCTGTCCTGCGGAAAGCCTCCGCATCCCATGCTACAGCTTCTCTCTTTGCGCAGGCAAGCCTTTCCAAATCCTCAAGAGTCGCAATGAACTTCTTCTCCCAGTGCATGTCGTCCGGATTTGCGGCAGGATGGACTGTTATTGCAGTGAAATCACCGACTTCGCTCGAATAGGTTCTGAGTACCTTCTTCATTTCGCCAGGAATCTCTTCAATGATTTCCTCGGAGTAGCTTGCAGTGATTCCCAGCATGGCATCCGGTGGGAAATTCGTCCCACCCGCATATCCAAAACGAGGAAACTGCTCTCTCGGAGCCATGATGAAATTAGATCCGTGCTCCTCTGCTAGGGCAATGACCTTGTCCGCGCCAGGAATCTCCGCCATTGACGGATGTATCCTTATTTCGATCGGAACCCTGTCAGGCTCCTTGAAAGACCATGCGCTCAAGATGCGTTCTCTATGATTCACTGGAAGTCCTAATTTTTACGCCCGACAAACAGAATATATTTCCAGAGCCCGAAATAGGCATTTTTGCTCAAATTAAGGACTGGAGTGAAATTGGATTCGAGCGCATTCGACAATTCTCCGGTCATTTCAACATGGTTCACCCGCATCCAGGCCCGGAACTGATTCGAGGAGCTCGAATTGAAGTCAACAACGGCAATATGTCCGCCGTCCTTCAAATCTTTACGGGCAAAATTGAGCACTTCCATCCAGCCCGGATTGATCATTGAAAGGCAGTATGAGAAAACAACGAGATCGAATTTGTCCTGCCCTTCCGCCGACAAGGATCTGTCGTAGACGGTCTTTGTCAAGTTCAAATTGGTGTCCGACTTCATTCTACCTTTTGCCTTTTCAAGCATTTCGGACGAAAGATCAATTCCACAGAGATGCGCCTTCGGATAGATTTTCCGCAAGCCCTCGAGATTGATTCCAGTTCCACAGCCCACCTCCAAAATCCTCGATGGACTCGGGACAATCGGAGCGAGCCTGCGGATCAGATCGGTCCTGCCGAACAAGAAGCTCCAGCGACTCATGTCGTATATGGCGGAATGAAGCTTGTAATACGAGGAAAGCCTGGAACTGAGCGCGTCCGAATCGGGAGAGGCGTTCGCAAGCGCCGAATCCGTCACGCGCATTTTGACACCTCGGCAAAGCGAAGACAGCCGTAGGTTCCCACGCGATCCAGAAGATGAAGCCTTTCCGCCATCTCGTTGTGGAAAATCAGGGACTCCAGCGCCGCCTGCGGAATGAAATCGGTCTCGAACGCCGCCGATCTGAGCAAGATTTTAGTGCCCAAGTTCGCATTCTGGACAAGAAGGCGCCATTCCTCGTCAAGAGCGTCCGGCATGTGATGCGCCATCCAGTCCTGGTGATCAAGCAGGACAAAATGGGAGTAGCGGGATGGATTTTTCTTCAGGAATCCGCTCACCGAATCGGTGTGCGTCCTTATCTTGTGCATGTTGCTTCTCAAATATTCGAAATTCTCCTCCTTGAGATAGTTGGGACAGCAGACCTTGTCGTAGGCTCCGCACGCATAGACCTTCCAGAAGTAGTTGTCCGAACTAGGAATCTGGGTGAAGACATGCCTCATGCGATCCTTCACATAGCCAAGTATGCCCTGCGGGTGCCCGTCCAATATCAGCCTGATCTGAGCCCTCGGAACCCCGAGCATCGCAAGAAGCACCGGCTGTTTCACAATCCATGAAAGCGCAATATCCCAGATCTGACGCTCAATCTCGGAATAAATCTCGTTCTGGGCGTCGAGCGATGAGCAGTCGAAAAGATCCCGGATGCGGTTGCGCATCTTCTTTCTCGTCGCAGTCATGCATTTTATGAATATCCATGCCGCCGTCCCTGCCGCGCCCCTGTAGTAGAAGCTGCGCTTCGGACCGCCCGGTGAAAAATAGTCAATCTTCTTGTCCCAGAATTTCCTCGACTCCCTTCCAAGCTCCGGTCTGACATGCTTGTATAGCTTGTCGTAGTCCTCGCACGCCCCTATTCCGAAAAATCTGAAGAAATCGTCGTATTCGCAGGATTTGAGGAAGGCCAGCTTCAGCTCGAGCAGGGCATTCTGTTTGGGGTTCAGATCCACGGCGTCAATGCTGGCAGGACCGTCAAGCAGATAGTCCAGCACATTGCATCCGGCGCTTGTGATCACGACAATGTTGCTCTTATCGTCAATCTGCATCAGCTCCCTGTCTATGCGGGGATCTTCCCAGCAGGTGTTGTATATCAGCTTCCATTTGTGAACTTTCCTGAAAAAAAGATCATGCCCCATGTTGAAAATCTTTGCGGCTGATTTCCTCATCTGTCTCTGCTTTCTCTTATTATTTTTTTGAAATTGCCAAACTTAATACTCCTTTGGGCAGTATTTTTCAGTTCCTTCCTCGGACGACATTCATGTCGCCCCTCAGACGGAACAAAAAAATCCAGTCCCAAATCTTGCCCGTCAATATGTAAATTTTCACGCTAAATGAGTATGATCCTGCGATGTGCTAAAAAGCCGCCGGAACGGAGAGCTTGGACAAGTTCCACAGCTCAAAAACAATCCGTCAGTCCAAAATCTGTAAAACTCGAAACGATAAGCTAATGCCACGGAAGCACTTGTAAAATACCGGCAAATTGGTTTAACATAAATCTAACATTGTCCAAATATCAGATGAAATGTGCGAAGATACCATCAGGGAAATGTCTCCTTGAATATCTCCAGGTACATTTTAAACTGATCCAGGGAGCAGTCTGGCGGAATCCGATGGTCGGGCATCGGAATATAACCACCTTCTTCCACGATTTCCCTAAGTGGCTCAAGTTCTGCCCTTATCGCCTTTTCGCCAAGCGGAATGACATGCTTGTCCAGGCCGCCCATCATCCGCATCTGCTTGCCGTATCGTTTTCTGAACTCGACTGGACTAGCTTTCCATGTTCCTATTTCTATCGGGAAAATGATATCAAAGCCGCTGTCCAGCCAGAGAGGCAGGAGATCATCAATTTTGCCATCCGAGTCAATCAGGACGTACTTCACTCCCATGCTGTGGTAGAAGTCTATCATGCGGCGGTAGCGCTTGTCAAAATATTTCTTATATAAATCAGGAGAAAGAAGGGGCCCTGTGTTGAAACAGCAGTCCTCGAAAATGTATGCGAAATCAAAGGAGACTTTTTCGAGAAGGGGCTTGTTCAGCGCAATATAGAATTCCGCCTGGAACTCGATCATTTCCTCATAAAGCCTTGGATCGTCGAAGGGCAGATAGGAAATTTCCTCAACTCCAAGCGAGTCACGGAGACGACCAAAAAGACTCCCGCCGAAGAAACAGGTCATGTGTTCCCGTGAATTTATCAGTTTTACACGTTCCTCCCAGCCTGTGATCCAGCGAGTCTTGTCATGGGGATCCAGCGCTTTTTTATAAATATCCCAGGATTCGCGGTTTGGTTCAATGTCATATTTAAGTGTGTGGGATATGGAACTGCCGGCCTTGCTGGACTGCACAATTCCGCCGAAGGGGGAGCGCATCGTCCTTGATTCCTCATCTTCCCCTATGGTCTCCCATTGCCCCTCCGGGTGCGGCCAGGGCTCTAGAAGCCCATGGTTGTTCCAAATACTGCCCTTCCCATCAGGCGACATCTCCCAGTCCGTATCCATCCCCGGGACTTGCGGTCCGCCGGAACAGTTCATCACTACCGTCCGGAGACCTTCATCTTCCCAGCGGGACTTTGTTTCCGACCAAGTTCCAAAGTAAAGAAGAGGCGTGCGGTCAGGTTTCCCATATCCCATCAGTTCCGCAAAACGTTGACGGCCATTCATCTAAGCTCCTAATTTAACATTATCTTGTAACATGATCATCCTCATAATCAACTTAGCACATGAATGAAAGAAGCTGAATCTTTTCTACATTCATTGTGTGGAGAAGTACATATACTTCCAAGAAGAAAAATCAATCCCGGAAGAAAAAAATAAAAAAGTGGAGGGGAGAATTCAGGTTTTGCCAGGGGTGCATTTCCCAAAAGTTG
>DYRX01000287.1 GCA_020718525.1 Victivallis vadensis | reverse complement strand
GTATCGTTCACCGCTCCGCTTGAGCCTGAATGGATGAAGATTTTTTCGACTCCGCGTGAAAGCATGATCGTTAGAAAGCGGATTGTGTATTCCGCACATTCGCGCTCTCCGGAGAGAAGCCGTTCTTCAGACCAGGAATCAGCATCTGGAAAAAACGGTTTACGGGGAGGACTGTCTGTCCCGTAATATGAAAATTCGGTTATCCAAATTGGTTTTCTACCACCGTTGGCATCCATGATTTCAAGAAGCTTGTCCATGCCCGGGATGAAGCTTTCGGGACATGCCGCACCAGGGTAGATGTGAAGATTTAATATGTCGAGATACTTGAGGCATCCAGCCTCGATAAGCTCTTTAGTCAAAGTGTCTGCACCTGCTCCTATCCCTCCTATGATGCGGCAGGCAGGATCAGATGTCTTCATTCCCTTCGCGGCGATTGAAAGTAGATTGACGTAGTCAGCGGGGACATAACTTTTGCCGCCATATTTGTCGTGTAATCCTTTTTCTTTGCCCGGCAATGAATAGCTTGTGTAGATTGGCTCGTTGAGGAATTCCCAGCATTTAACACGGTCGCGGTAACGTTCCACTGCAATCCTGGTGAATTCGCCAAGTTTATCAGGATTTTTAGGAGCCCATGCGGAAGGGAGCCTCTCCTCTGGATACCCTTTGCCAAGAATGCCTTCGGGCGCCTCCGAATTCCAATTTGCCGAAGGGAATGGAGGCAGAAGGGCGACGATATTCAGACCTTTCCTCACAATCCGATCAATTTGCGGATCCGCCAGCTCCCATCTGTATTGCCCGGGAGATGGTTCCATGTGATTCCATTTAAGAGACCAATCCCGATACCATGTCACTCCTGCTTTAGTTGCCTGACGGACAAGGAATTGATTGTTGAATGCGTGATTTATTCCGAGGACGGAATCAGATCCAGTCCGTGCTGGCACGATCGCCAGCGGTATTTCAGAGGATCTCGTCCCGCTTGCGGTCTTCAATGTTGCCGTCACCTTATAGTATCCATGCCAGTCTGCTGGTATTGACACTGTCTTGGAGATGGATGAATTCGGCTGGATTGTGATAGGGCAGGGGGGAAGGGTGAATTCTGCGCCAAAAAAATCCGAGGCCTCAAGTTGAATTTCCTCTTTTATTAGAGAACTTGAATCGTTGCAGACCCGTAGAATGAGTGAAACCGCTTCTCCCCTCGTGAATATTCCCGCCTCCGAAGATGCTTCAATAGAAAACTCGACAGGAGTCCGTGCTTGATAGTGTGTAGCTTTTTCGCCTCGTTCAAGCTGTACCGCATCAATGCATACGTCAACTCTCTGATCTTTTTCCAGAGCCGGTCCTATTGTTACGAAGACGTATGGATATTTCGGGTGAAATGTGTATGAATACTCCTTCCATGATTTTCCGAGCTTGACTTTCTTCCTGTAAGCCTGCCTTGTCCATTGATTTGTATCCGGACTTTTACTGCACACTCCGATGAGTGCCGGAATGCCATCCACACTTGCCTTCATACTGCATGAAAGCGTATATGGCTCTCCGGGTCTGACTGGAATCCAACCGAGGTTTGAAGTCAGTATTTGAGTCTGCGGTCTAGCCACAGGCTCATAATAATCGAAATAGAGAATCTGTGTCTTGTCTCCGCCGATCGGAATTTTAAGAAAAGACTGCCCATGTGGTGCTCCATTCCCCTCTATATCCCCCTGAAGTTCAGGCAGATTGCCCCAGCCTGCTCCCTCTCCCAGGGAGGATCATCCGGCTTTGCCCAGTTCAAATGACCCGTTGGGGACAAGGTTTTTCGAGTTCAGATCAGGGACAATCTCTGTGAATTCAATTCTTTCGTCTGGAAGCATGACGATGCGGACATCATCAAGATAGAGAGTTCCCGTTTCAGTGAACCAGAATTGCAGACGCGCTGTTTTATCCACGTTGCGCGATGCTTTGAAAAGACGTTTGTAGGTCTGCCATGTCTGCGCAAGCGGAAGTTCCGTGCTGAAACCGCAAGGATGCCAACCGTCAGTATCCTGAATCATGACCGACACATTGCGTCCCACAAGATTTTCAGCGCGGGCGCGGCATGAGAATTCGTAGGTTTTCCCTTTTTCGAGTTTTATTCCGCCATCCTGGGCGGCCATGACGTGATCCCATCCGCTCGTTTTGCCTTCGAAACGTGTGCAGGCGAGTACGGCGCATTGATTGCCTTCGATCTCTGAAACTTTGAGTGACTGTGTCACGCTTTTCGGATTTCCGGAGCATTCCCAATACAAAGGGACAGCGTTCTCTGATTTTGAAAAATCGCCGTTAGGCACTAGGTTCAGAGTTCCCTCCGATTCGGAAATGGCTTTACCTGCTGGAAAAAGGAGCGACAGAAGAAAGAATGGCAATATCGAGACACTGAAACATGATCTATGGCAGAGTCCGTGATTTATGAAGACAGTAGAAATTTTGATATTCATGTTACTTGTCCGAGGTGTTGTAGAAAGCCGCAGTGCGGCAGATCTGGTTTAGTTTACCGGACTCGGGTCTCGCACATAAAGTATATGCAAAATGAGAAAATCCAATGCTTGGATGCGACTCCATTGCCCTTGTGGCAGTGGGGCGAGCCTAGTGGAGGCGCTACGAACTCGGAAACGGCTTCTGACCCTTTTCGGGCACCGTCTAGTCAATGATTGCAGGCATGGCTGGAACTATCTTTGCCCCCATATCTCAGGGGATGCCGGGACTAACTCGACCCCGGCATAGCAGTTCCGTGTTTTCGCGGAATTGTTCTTGTGCCTAACCATGAGTCTTTTTATTATGAGCTCCGCCATGTCGTCGTAATCCGGCTTGATATACGCAAAAGGACTTTTTCCGTCGCCAAAGGTTATCCCCATGGTGGCGAGCTGGATTTTACCGTATGGAATACCAGCATCCATGAGTGATAGGTAAGCTCCATAAACCTGCGGGCTGGAATAGGTCAGCACCGAATCAATTTTCTTTCCTGAATCCAGAAGCTTTTTCATCGCCAGGTATCCATCTCTTTCCTCCTGGGCTGTCCTTGCTACCAGTTCCGGATCCATGTGGATCTTGTTTTTCTTCAGCGCCTCATTTATCCCCACAATTTTCAGGGGATCCATCTTTTGCTCATCGTTCCAGCCAATGTATGCGAGATTCCTGCATCCGAGTCCGCAAAGATGTTCTACCGAGAGTTTTCCCGAGAAGGCCGAGTCGAATTCCACGGAATCCCTGTCCAGCTCAGGTATGCAGTGATCCACCTGGATGACCGGACCATGTATCGCCTTCATGTCAGGCAGTGCCGCCGGATTTGTTTCCGCAAGTAAAATTACGCCCATGTTTTTCGGGAAAGTCGTATGCCTCCAGAGACCTTCCTCCGATTCGCCTGATTCATGGAGGAATATCTTCATCGGCAGATTTTTCTCTTTGAGGCGTTTGCGGAGAACGTTTATGATTGCAAAATAGTAGGCACTTATGGATGTTCCCAAGGCTCCGCTCAGCGAGTGTATGAGCATGGCATCCTCGAGCTTGCGCCTTTTTGATCCAATTATCCTTATCCCCATCCCGGCAGTGGACTCGATCAGTCCTTCCGACTTCAGTATTTTCAGCCCCGTACGGGCCGACATCCTGCTTATCCCGTACTTTCTGGCAATCTCATGCTCGCCAGCCAGCCATTGCCCGGCAACAAGCTTGCCGCTTTTTATGCCGTCCCTTATGTCGTCTATTATCTTTTGGTAGACATAAGCCTTCTTCTTCTTCTCCTTCAACAGACTTTTCATTCCAGCTCCGACCCCTTGATTGCTTGTTCCCCGTAAGATATAGCAATTGCATGAATTGACAATCGTCAAATCGAAAAACATGCGCAAGGAGGCGGCAGTGCCCCGTCCGCCGCATCGCAATGCAGTGCATGTTAAAAATTATACATGTAAAATATATTATCTAAAAAAACTGAATTTCTGCTTGCAATGACGGAAGGGGGGGGTAATTTCCCGTTGAAATACGTGGAGAGATTTTCAGAGTCACATAAAAAATAAGTCTATAAAGGAGAACAAGCCATGAATTGCCGCAGGCAAACGGGACAATTTCAAGTAGATGCCATCGAATCCTCCTCTCTTCGGAGCGGTCTGCTCTTTTTTCTTGCAGTCTTAGTGCTGTTTTCTCTCGGCGCTGATCTTCGCGCGCAGGAGCCCAGGCGTACGGACGGATGCCGTCCGCCCACCGACGAGGAGAAGCAGTGGATGAAGGATAACATGATAGTCACTAAAACTGTGCGTCCCAATGAGTTAGCTATGAAAAGGCTCAACGGGTTCCGCAAGGCGAAGGGACTCGATGCACTGCCCGCCGACATGGCCATTGCAGATGAGGCGTCATGTGTTGACGGCAAAACACAGGCGCAGATCGAAAAGGAGGGCATGACTCTGAATGAATATCTCGCACCCGCCTTAACAGAAGCCGCCAATCCGCCCCTCGGCGATCTTCCGGCGGTTGACAACAGTCTTGAAGACTGGTTCCCGCCCGTGGGAGATCAGGGGACGATCGGTTCCTGCGCGGCGTATTCATCCACATATTATACGATGACATCGCAGATTGCCCGCCTGAGAGGATGGAAGGTCAGCGACGGTTCCGAATCTTTCTCGCCCCGTTTCACTTACAACCTTGTAAACACGGGACAGGACGCCGGCACATGGCTGTCAACGGTCTACGCAATGGAGCAGGCACATGGCGCGGCAAGGACATCTGTATGGCCGTACATTCCAAGTTCATCCCCGTCGTCGAACTATCTCGACTGGCCGCAGACAGCAAACATCTGGAAGGACGCAATAAACTACCGGATGGGAAGATCCGGCATGGTTTTCAATATTGACACTGAAGCCGGGCTGAAGACGGTGAAGAGCCTACTGCTCAACGGATATATCCTCAATTACGCCACCGATATATCGGGATGGCAGGGCTTCTACAAAATCAAAGACGACCCGTCAACAACTGCCGATGACGCATTGGTCGGGCAATCCTGCACCACCTATTGCCAGTACTGGGGAACCGGACACGGCATGACGGTCGTCGGTTTCAACGACAATCTCTGGTGTGATGTTAACGAAAACAACGTGCTGGACACCGGAGAGAACTTGAAATCCCTGTTTTCTAGTAACCATCTCAAGAAATAAATAAATTTTAGCCGGAAAATAGCTAGACTCCTTGTTTTTTATAAATGGTTATT
>DYRX01000576.1 GCA_020718525.1 Victivallis vadensis | reverse complement strand
TTCGCAGATCTGGAATAAGTTCGCAGTTGTTTTCATAAGATAGTGCCGCTGCCCTGCGGACTTATAATGGCACCTGGCGCGCCGGGTTAGAATGAAATTTTTGCGCATCAGGCACCGGATTGGAAATTCTGCCGCAAGGGTGACGGTCATTTTCTCCAGCCGATATCAATGGCCGGCAGCGACAACAGATCCCGGATCTCGTGGAGCGAACAGGGGGTTGATTTCGGCGTGAAGGGGAAAATGAAGGAACACAACGTGCCGCAGAAAAACAGTTCCATCAGGAGGGACGACGAAGGCCCTTGACGGCAGACATTTGCGATGCAGGTAACTTTGTGAAAAAATCGAGTGATTAAGACGGGAAAAGGAAAGGGAAAGGGTAAAGGGGAAGGAAGGAAAAGGCAATTGATTTCAACGATAAAAAAGTGCAGAAAAAAGAACGAGCATAAAAAAAGCTCCGATGGAAGACCTTCCATCGGAGCTCGCAATTAACTGAGGCTGGAAGCGAACTCTTCGAATTCAAAGTTGAACTTCTCGGGGTTCTCTTCGGCCATTTCATCTGCATAGCCAGGGTAGTAGATGGCGTCGATGAATTCGATGAAGATTTCAAGCAGGTTCATGACTGCCTCCCTTCTGTGACTTGTTTGTCGGAAAAGAGGTAGCAGAGCGGCCAGTACTTGAATTCATCGTCTTCGGCCGCTTCCGGATCCGGATGCTGGATTTCTTTGGGACTGCCCCATACGGCAAAAGCCTTACTGCCCTTGAGGATGGACTTCCCAAGAGCTTTCCACTGGTGGAAGGTCTTGAATTCGCTGTGGCCATCGGCAGAATAAAGCTGGATGAGGGCATCGTTGACAGAGGCAGCATCGATGGCGCCCATTTTCATCTGGAGCTTTACCATGCGGGAGAGGGTTTTGAGTTCCTCGCGGCGAACTTTGTAGGCGTTGCGGGCCTGCGTGGTGGTATCTTGCGCAAAAGACATAGTTGTTTGCCGCTGCCCTGCGGACTTATTTTGGCATCTGGCGCGCCGGATTAAGATGAAATTTTTGCGCAAAAGGCACCGGATCGGAAATTCTGATGCAAGGGTGACGGTCACTTTCCCTAGCCGATATCAATGGCCAGGAGCGACAAAAGAACCCGG
>DYRX01000575.1 GCA_020718525.1 Victivallis vadensis | reverse complement strand
TTATCGTCGCCGGATCGGCATCGAGACTCGTCCAATACGTTTCGACCTCGATTTCGGGAGCAAGAAACACTTGTCCTTTGCGGTCGCACGTGCGCTCCGTGACTTTGAACACAATTTTTGTTTCTCCATATCCCTCGACGTTCCTGACGACACGCCCCAGCCAGACCTTCTTGCCGATTCGCGGCTCGCTCATTTGTCCTTTCTCGTTCGCGAGCCTGAACCATTCGTCGGGCGACTCCTTGCGCAAGTTTCTTTTGATGATGAATTCCCGCCCCTCTTTCCCTTTGAACTCGACAATATTGTCTGCGGAATCATTGCCGGAATCCAGTCTGAAAAGAGCCTTGTGCTTCTTCCCCCACGCTCCGTCTATTATGCCCATCGTCTCCCTTATGAATTCAGGCGTGCCTTTCTGGCAGTGCTGGCTGCCAGGTCTGAGTTCGCAGTTAACCATGAAACCTTCTTTGCCCGCATAGGCGATGTTCGGCGCATAGCCGTCGTGATTCTTGTATGTCCAGGAAACACCTTCTTTTTTGCTGCCCGAATTGTCCAAGGGAGTTACATCCATGTCCACCGGAATGTATTCGGCTTCGTTCACGGCGACAGAGGTCGGACGGCATTTCTTGAGAAGCTCGATGTTGAATCTTTTTATTTCCGCGTCGAAAGCGCCACGCGCAGAGTCGAATCTCTGCCTGAGTGTCGCGGACGAAGGCACTTTCGATATGCCCGGCGTTATCCGGAAAATCTGATCCTGGCGGAAAAGTTCGATGTCCTCGAAGTTTGTCCGCCCCATCATGAGCAGACCGAGATACGAGCGCAGAACATCCTGGTTGCTTATCTCGGTGTCGCCGCCGGTCAGACTGATTTTGTTCAGACTTTTCCCTATTTGCAGACTTTTGAACAGCGCCCCTGCGACTGCAAGACCGCCGTTCGCACCGAAGATTTCATTTGTCCCTTCTATTGTCAGCCTCATTCATCACCTTTCTGGTTAATTGTTGCGCGACGGAAAAGAAAACACAACTAATTATACCACAAAGAGTTAAACATTTCAAGTCCTGTTTCTAACTTTTTTCATCACTTTTTCAGGTACCTGACAACCCAGCTGCCGTGGAGAACGTTTCGAAGGCGACCAAGTTCTGCCA
>DYRX01000286.1 GCA_020718525.1 Victivallis vadensis | reverse complement strand
TTGTCTTCCGCTGTTTCCTCTCCGGAGATGTCCTTGATTGACGCACGCAGTTCGGAAGGGGAAAATTTATGGGGAGGATCCCAAGTCTCGTCGAGAAGAGGCAGATTCAGCGCAATCGCGCAGGATTCCGCAAAGATGCCCGCATCCATCCACGACCTGAAATCACAAATTTTTTCCTGAGCTCCAGAACCAGAACTGCAGAGGGCAACCCTGAACACAGGTATTCTGCCGTTTCTCCCCGCGTAGACAACTGATGCAAGCCTTATCAGGTCATAATTTTCCGATGATAGCGTCCGCCGCCATATCGGAAGCATCACGCTGTGCATGATCTCAATCTCGCGCACAGATCCGTCAAATCTAACATTCTTTCTGTATGCGATCATGCCTATGGAGACGGCAAGACCTGCCGCTGAAAATAGAATGAACGGCAGGAAATCTTTTCCACTGGCAACAGGAATCCCCAAAATGAAATGCTGAAATGCCGGAGCAAGAGAAAAGACCATGACGAGAGCGCCCAGGGGGATAAGCTTTCCTCCTCCGGCAACTGTAACGATAGAGTTGTTCTCACGCTCGCTGGACATGATTTGCACCTCGATCAGATTGAGCGCCAATTGAAAAGTGACGGCTGTTCTGTTTCGGATACGACATTGGTCTTAGCGCCTTTTCTGCGCCTTGCCAGACTCGGCTGTCCAGATTCTGCCAAAGAATCCGACTCGAGGTTGCCAAGTATTTCCTTCGCCCTCTCAATCACGTCCTTCGGCAAGCCTGCGAGTTTCGCAACATGAATTCCATAGCTCTTGTCGGCGCTTCCAGCCACAATCTGTCTCAGAAAAATGATCTGCTCTCCGTGCTCTCTGACTGCGACATTGTAGTTTTTCACTCCCGGGCAAGTGATTGCCAGCTCTGTGAGCTCGTGGTAGTGGGTAGCGAAAAGAGTCCTCGCCCCGCTTTTCGACTTGTCGTGCAGAAACTCTGCGACAGCCCATGCGATGCTGAGACCATCAAACGTGCTTGTTCCCCTGCCAATTTCGTCGAGAATCACCAGACTTTTTGGTGTCGCATGGTTGAGGATGTTCGCGGTCTCGAGCATCTCGACCATGAAGGTGCTCTGCCCCTTTGAAATATCGTCCGCGGCGCCGACTCTCGTGAAGATCCTGTCGAGAATCCCTATCTTAGCCGATTCGGCGGGAACAAAGGATCCGCAATGAGCCATGAGCGCGATTATCCCCACCTGCCTGATATAGGTGGATTTTCCAGCCATGTTAGGACCTGTGATGATCATCACTCGATTCTCTGCGCCGTCAAGAAATGTGTCGTTGGGTACAAAACGCTCCTTCTTCATGACTGCATCCAAAACAGGATGTCTCCCGCCGCGTATGAGAAGCGTTTCGTCGTCGCTGATTTCGGGTCTGACATAGGAAAGCGTTCTTGCGCATTCTGCAAAGGAGGAGATCAGATCAATGGTTGCGATCGCGTCCGCAGTCTTCAGTATCGGTGATGTCCATTTCAACGCCTCGTTGCGCAGTTCCTGGAATATTTCCTGTTCGAGAGCCTTCGCCCTCTCCTCCGCTCCAACGATTCTGTTCTCCATTTCCTTCAGTTCCGGCGTGATGAAGCGCTCTGCATTGACAAGCGTCTGCTTCCTGATGTAGTCCGAAGGCACCTGCTCCAAATTACTACGGCTTATCTCGATGTGATATCCGAAGACCTTGTTGTACTTCACCTTCAGATTGCGGATCTTCGCTCTCGCCTGCTCCTTCGCCTGGAACTGTGCGACCCATTCCTTCCCTTCTGTGGAAGCCTTCCGCAAATCATCAAGCTCCGAAGAATATCCTGTTCTGATCAGACCGCCGTCGCCTATGCTCAAGGGCGGCTCCTCGACCAGGGTTCCGTCTATCCGATCCACAAGCTCCGAATGGTCGGAAAGAGAACTGCGAATTTCGCAGAAAAGCGGCAGTTCTCTGAAGTCAAGAATCGAACGGATGCCTGGAACAATTTTGAGGCTCTGCGAGAGAGTCGCCATGTCGCGCGGACTTGCGTTTCCAAGATTGAGCCTCGCGCAGATGCGCTCCAGATCCCTCACGAGCGAAATCATTTCGGAAAGCTCCGCCAGCGTCAAAGGATCTTCCTTGAGCGCCTCGACTGCATCAAGTCTCCTGTTTATCTCCTTCCTGTTCCGCAGAGGGCGAAGCAGGCAGTCCCTCAGCTTTCTTGCTCCCATCGGCGTCGAAGTCTTGTCAAGGATCTGGACGAGCGAATCCTCCTTTTTTCCATTCGAGCCAGTCTCGACTATCTCAAGATTCCTTCTTGTCGCCTGATCCAGGATGAGGCAGTCCGAATCGCTGTAGGCGCGGATCCTCGTCACATGGGCGACGCTCTGCTTCAGTCCGTCCCGAAGATGGGCGAGTACAGCTCCTGCGGCCTGAATCCCCAGGCTCATGCCCTGGCATCCGAATCCGTCCAAAGAAAGAACCGAAAAATGAGCGAGCAGAAAATCGGCCGCGTTGACTTCGTCGAAGAGATGGTCTCCAGCCGGAGTCCAAAGCACCGAGTCCAAGGCGGGCGGAATCATTTTGCTTGCCTTCCACTCCTCGTGGAGACTTTCCGGAACAATGCATTCTGGAGGCGCAAGTCTTTGAAGCTCATCAACTAGAGCCTCCATCGAAGCCGGCTCGGTTGCGCGAAGTTCTCCAGTGCTGATATCAATGGAAGCGAGACCTATTCTGCCTTTTTTTGAAACAAGAAGCGCGGCAAGATAATTGTTGCGGCTCGGTGAAAGAAGGCTTCCATCGCTGATCGCGCCCGGAGATATTATTCGCGAAATTCCCCTTTTGACGAGCCCCTTCGCCGTTTTCGGATCTTCAAGCTGTTCGGCGATTGCAACCTTTTTCCCGGCGGAAAGGAGCCTAGGAAGATACGCTTCGAGCGCATGGTGCGGAACTCCGCACATCGCAATTCCCGCCCTTTTTGTGAGGGCGACATCTAGAATCGGCGCGGCAATCTTGGCGTCGTCGAAAAAAACTTCATAGAAATCGCCCATTCTGAACAGGAGGATGCAGTCGGCGGGAATCGCCGACTTCGCGTCGCGGTACTGCTTCATCATTGGAGTAAGTGCATCGTCCATTGAACGCTTCTTTCGCTTGCTTCTGCCGAGCCCATGAATATATTATGCAGGACGTAAAAATTCGCATGTCGCCAGAAAAAAAACGAAACAATAGGTAAAAGGAGAGCGCAATGGAAAATTTTGTCTATCAGAATCCGGTCGAGATCATTTTTGGTAAAGGCTCGATATCGGCTCTTTCGGAGAGACTGCCTAAGAAAGGCAGAATACTTATGCTGTATGGCGGCGGTTCGATTAAGAAGAACGGCGTCTATGATCAGTGCGTAAAAGCCCTCGGAAAACATGATTTTGTCGAGTTCGGCGGCATCGAGCCGAATCCGCTCTTCGAGACCTGCATGGAGGCTGTGAAACTCGCGAAAGGCAAAAAAGCTAAATTCATCCTTTCCGTCGGAGGCGGTTCAGTTCTCGACGCCGCCAAATTCATCGCCGCCGCCGCGGAGTTCAAAGGAAACGATCCGTGGGAAATCCTTTCAAAGGGCGCGGCGCTTGAATCAGCCCTTCCAATTGGCGCAGTCCTCACACTGCCGGCGACTGGTTCAGAGATGAATCCCCACTCTGTCATTTCAAGACGCTCTTCCGACGAAAAACTGCACTTCTCCAATCCCCTTGTCTATCCAAAATTCTCGATTCTCGATCCCGAAACAACATACAGCCTCCCTACAAGACAGACAGTGAACGGAATAGTTGACGCCTTTGTCCATGTGATGGAGCAATACATGACCTACGAGAACTCCAGCCCCCTCCAGGACAGATTCTGCGAGTCAATCGCTCTTACGCTTGTCGAGCTATCCCCGAAGCTTCTCTCGAATCCGTCGGACTACAATCAGAGAGCCAATCTGATGTGGGCGGCGACCTGTGCGCTCAACGGATTCTGCTCATGCGGTAAAATCCAGGACTGGGGGACGCACATGATCGGCCATGAGCTTACTGCATTCTACGGAATTGATCATGCTGTCTCGCTTGCAATCGTACTGCCACGACTCTGGCTCGAATGCTTCGATTCAAAAAAGGAAAAGCTCGCCCAGTTCGCCCGCAGAGTATTCTCTTCAAACGAAGCTGACAACGACAAGGCGGCTGTCGAGGCAGTCGTCAGAACCGAGGCCTTCTTCAACTCCATCGGAATGAGGACAAGGCTCGCCGACTATGGAATTGGAGCGTCTGAGGCCGCAGATAGAATCCGCTCCCGATTCGCGTCCAGAGGAGGAGTCTCCCTCGGGGAAAGAGGTGACATCGACGCCGAGCGGGCCGCCAAAATAGTATCAAAGAGTTGAAATCTCCCGACAATGAAGGGAAGGACTAAGATGAAAATATTATTGTTGGGTTACTTCGACGGATTTGGAGGCTAACAATTTTGCGCTGGCAAGCTCGTTTCACTCGGTGATAGACCAAGGGATGTGAGGAAATACCCTCGGCAGTCTATTGAATGTTAGCAAAAGACTTGAATACTCGAGAAATACAGAGATATTAAACCTAAGATCAAAGCCTGTGGAGGGTGATATGAATATTTGGAACCGGCTGATGATGACATGATATTTTCGCGGAATTCAGAGGAGTTGGAGCTTGCAATATGAGCAAGGATCCATCCCTGAACCATGAGAAGGTCTTTTATGCATTAAGAAGAAATGGCAGGATTGTTGTCCGTCAAAAATAGGAGAAGATAATGAGTAGCGATAATTGCTGTTGCCCTAAATTTAACCCAGAGCCTTGGGATCAAAGAGAAATAAAATGGAACAACAAATTATTCGTACAAGATCGCATTAGATCCTTTTTACATATCCCTTTGAATTTTGGTTCTGTTTTGAAAAGAATAATGGATAAGATGGAAGCTTCAAATGTTAAAAGCGAAGATATGATAGTCATGACTGATGAAGATTCGCTTTGGGGCACAAATGTTTTTGTTGATGTGTCGGGAGATGTCAACAATGCTAAGATGAAAACCATTTCAGGGACATTTTTAACTAGAGTTTTTGAAGGACCATACAAAGATATGGGAAAGTGGATAAAAGAAATGGAACAATATGTTAAGTCAAATGGCAAAGAAATAAAAATGCAGTACTATTATACTATATTGGCTTGAATATTAAACATTACGATGTATCT
>DYRX01000285.1:3817-5223 GCA_020718525.1 Victivallis vadensis | reverse complement strand
AATCTGAATTATTAAAGAGACATAGTATCGTTATTTAGGAAACAGGACACTAGTTCAGTGGATGTTTACGCTGGAAGGGCGTCCCGCTCGAGATCGAGAAGCTCCTTGATCATTGCCCTGCTGTCCTCTATGCTCGATATCAGCGGGTCGCAGAGAAACGCCTGCAAAAGCAGGGACTTGTCT
Organism: Victivallis vadensis; assembly: GCA_020718525.1. Taxonomy (GTDB): domain Bacteria; phylum Verrucomicrobiota; class Lentisphaeria; order Victivallales; family GWF2-50-93; genus DYRX01. Next base: position 5,040 of record DYRX01000285.1, on the reverse strand, counting down.
CCGCTCACTGCGGCTTTCGCAGAAAGCTCATGCGAGTCCAAAATCTGCAGCCAGAGTCCCCGCAGTCCGACTGGGGCATTTCCGACATGCCTTGGAACGGGACCATTGTTCATATCTAGATCGCAGAGCAGCTCGAGAAATGAGTCCTGAGGCATATTGGGCACGGCGCCGCGGTTTGCGGTGTTCACAAAAAACGGTTTTTTCAGTCCAGCCCACATGGTTTCTATTATGTCTGTCGCATGATCCGCTTTGCCATTCGCGAGAAATTCCGAAATAGGCTTAAGACCAAGAATATATGAGTCAACTTCTCTCCACATTTCGCTGTGCCAGTTGTAGCGGTCGCCGGTCTCCCAAATTGAGAGAGGTGGAATAGGCTCCGGCTTTTTCCCGAGCCCCTGCCAGAATCTGAAATATTCTTTCGTATGGCCAGTGCAGGTCGGAACTCTCCCAAAGCATTTGTACAGCTCGCATGTGATCGCGTCGTTGTGCAGGACCTTGGCTCCGGTATCGAGTCCGTTTGTCTCCGTCGCCGCAGACTTCGCCAAAAAATCGGCGATTCTAGGGGACATGTCCTCCCCATTCCACTCAGCTCTGATAAGCCAGGTGAAATGGTTCGGTCCGGCAATACTGAAATCAAAGCCGCGGTCTGCCTCTTCGCTCCATTCGTCCTGCCCGGAAATGATTCCAGCCCGGAGCGCGTAGTGTTTTTTCACATGCGGCATATGAAGTCCGTCGCAGAGCGCGAAACTCTTCAGCTTTGGGGCAAAAAGCCTGATTCCGATTCCATTCGCGGCAGTCGGATTGATGTAATTGATCACCCAGGCGTCCGGACAGAGCGTTTCAATGCGCCTGCAATAGTCTAAAATTTTCGGGAACTCGCGCATTGTCCTGAATATGCCACCTGGACCAATGGTGTCCCCACTGCACATGCGTATCCCATATTTCCTGGCGACTTCGCAGTCAATCCCCCTGAATTTGACGGAGCGGTCGGCAAAGCTGAGAACGACAAAGTCCGCGCCCTTAAGAACTTCGTCCGCATTTCTAGATGCCTCAATTTTGAGAGAAACCCCGGCATGCTTCACTGCCATGACTGCAAGCTTCCTCATCCGTTCTAAGTGCACTGCATCCGTATCAACAAGAGCCAAAACACCATTATTCAGATGCTCCGAAGAGATCATCTGCCAGATCGCCTGGCGACCAAAAAATATGCTCCCCGCTCCAAT
>DYRX01000285.1:0-3717 GCA_020718525.1 Victivallis vadensis | reverse complement strand
AGTATCGCGATAATCGCTATCACCACGAGCAGTTCGATCAGAGTGAAATGCCTTCGCTTTGTTTTCATTATTATTGGCTCCTATTTTAGTTATCCTGGAAATTCCCAGCCGGACTGATGCATTAGGGGAAAAGAGTTTTCATTCAGTTTAACCCTTATTATACGTGGTTTCGAATCGAAAATCAGGGTTTTTCCATGATATGTCTCGTCCCCGTTCAGCCTGCCTAAAATCTTTTCCTCTCCGTCCTCGAAACTAAGCTCGTCCGCAGAAATGAATTCAATGTTGCTTTCAAATCCTGGTGAGCTGGAAAATTCTATGGTCGCGTTGATGGCGGCAACAGTGAATTCGCAGTTTCCTTCGGCGATTATGATTCCAGCAGAAGGAATTGAGCCGCCGTCCTGGATTTTCTTTGTCCTGACAATCGCAGAGAAGTCTCCGAGCTTCAGGACAAGCTTCTCGTCTTCGTCCTGCTGATAGAAAGAACAAATCTCGCCTTTACGCTTGGCGTCGGCAAGTTTTTTATCCATTGCCGCTAGAAATTTATAGACAGTGGAAAGCGGATGTTCGGTGTGCAGAATGTCGTCAATCGCAAAGGGCGAAAATCCTATGCTCTGCTGATGTCCTGCAAGATATAGGGCTGTAGAGGAGGCTCCGTTATCCCATTTTGCTTCGGGGACGAACAAAGGATTTGCATTGCTTGCATATTCCTCGCAAACTGTGCGAAAATCCTTCCTGTAGATGTCAGGCGAATAGAAGTCAATTGATGGTGCCGCCGCTCTCCACACGTCCAAGACCTTCGGCACTGGACCGCCACTCGGATATTGTCCTGCCTTGTCGCGTCCGGGGTTTGGAAGCCAGGCATTTGCATAGATTGGGATATTGTTTTCTTTTTTTCCGGCGGACGCGACCTTCTCCAGATATGAAGCGAAATGCCAAGCCATGAAAATTTCATCCGCATCTTCTGCGAAAATATCTTTCCAGGCAAGCTCACGCCCATTGACTATCCTTGAAACGGATCTCGCAATTTGCGGATGCAGAGTTTCTTCATGTTCCTGCAGGTGGCGCAGGAGCGCATCCGGCACTGGCGAATTGAATTGCGCATCAGCCAGCGGAGAATAATCCCTCCTTGCCCCGAGAATCCCAACTTCATTTTCTACTTGCGCCATGATCACCGTGCGGGCGCAGGAGTCAATCTCTGAAATTCTTTTCATCAGCGCCGCGAAGGCGCGCGAATCGGCGTCCAAGGCGTTTTTTGAAAAGCATGAAACGGCGTTCGCGCTGACACCCTGCTTTATCTGCAGTCGCGGAAATCTGACGAGATCTCTCTTCACCCATTCCGGAGCATACGACGATGTCGCATTTTTCCAGGAGGCAAACCAAAGAACGATCAGTCTCAGCCCATGCTTCCTGGCAGACTCGATATGGCTGGTGATCAAACTGAAATCGTATTTCCCCTCTTCAGGCTCGATGTCCTCCCAACATACAGGAAGAATAATCGTGTTGAGCCCAAAATCGGCGGCGTTCCTCCATAGCGACTGCATCTTTTCTGCAAAGCCAGCCGTCGAATTCCTCAGCTCGCCGCCAAGGACAAAAAAAGATTCTCCGTTGACCTTCATCCCTTCACCAGGATGCAAATCCACGCGGGCTTCTCTTGATAAAGCATGGTTCATTTGCAGACTTTCTATATAGCTACATCTAATTTTATCACCAATATCAATGCTTTTCAAGCCCCCTCCTTACAAATAACATATATTAGGGTAAATTTTCAAAATATTGCATAATATACTATTGACATTTACTTAGAATAACTATATAGTTACTAAAAGCGACAATTATATTTTCATGGGGGGATCGGGGATGAAGAGCGTAGCATTCAAGTATCAGGACATTGCAATGTCATTGGAGTCCAGGATTGCATCTGGGGAGTTCAGGCCCGGAACTCCAATGCCGCCCGAGAAAGTTCTTTCCGAGCAGTATTCGGTAAACCACCTGACCTTCAGGAAGGCTATGCAGATTCTGGTCGAGAGCAGGAGAATTGTCAGAATTCCGGGCAAAGGCTCGTTTGTGCTCGAGGAAGGAACGGAATCTGGCGCGAAGGGGACAATCCTATATGCAGGCGATCTTGATTCGCACTTTTTCAAGGAGCTCTACCTTTCCACCCTCAAGGCTTCGCAAATTTCAGGGATGAGGCTGAGCACATACGATGCCGCATCAAGCCACGCCGCCTCTGGCTCCGTCAAGGATTTGGAATCGAGGATTGCCGATTCAGACGCCGTCATATGCAACAACAGGAGCCTGGAGATTGTTGCGAAATTCGCAAAGAGGCATTCAAAGAAGTTGGTGCTTGCGGACATATACGACTACGGCGGCGAGCTCCCTCCCTGCCACGCGATATTTGGCGATGTAATGATGGCGACAAGGATGGCTACGGATCATCTTTTTGAACTTGGACATAGGAGCATAGCGTTCCTGGGCTCACCGGACAAGCCGCTTCATGGACATGATTTTGGCATGCCAATGCGCTCGCGCCGCTCATACCAGGGCTATGTGATCTCATTCTTTGTCGCAGGGATTCCTGTTCCTGACAAGCTCCAGTTCGGTCCTTATGGAGAGAGCGTGGAAGAATGTGAAAAATCGGTCGGAGCCTGGCTTGCCACCTTGACTCGCTGGCCTAGCGCCTTTGTCTGCGAAGGTGACTTCAGATCTCTCGCCCTCGTCAGGGCCGCCGCGAGGCTCAAGCGCCGTTCTCCGTCCGATTTCAGCGTCGTCTCGACTGGAAACACGCCCTGGGCGGAGGCGGCAACGCCTTCTCTGACCAGCGTGTCCATGGGGGAAAAGGAAATTGCCTTCGCCGCAGTCCTTTTTGCCGGATGCAAATCTCCGGACAAGCCTGTAATCATGCGAATCAATCCCAATATGATAAAAAGAGAATCTAGTTCTGCATTGAAAGTATAATCCAAGACAGGGAAAAAAGACGAAATGAAAATATTCAATTGTTTTTCCTATTTTTTCAGGGAGGCGACTTCCTTCAAAACAGTTTCAGTTCCTGGCTTCATTCTCAAATCAATGCTTCTATTTCTATTCATATCTTCATTGACAGGAACGATTTTCGGAAATGATCTACCCTCGCCCTCCACTGGCGCGGCGGAGGGAAAAGCTTTGTCCATACTCTTTCTGAGAGGGAATGTCGAAATCGGTTTTGGAGAGCCGATTCCAATCAATGAAGAGCTCCAGAAGAGAATGCGCGGATGTGGCTGGGAATTGTCTTTCGCAAGGGATTTCAATCCGCTCAGCATTGAATACCTACGTCAGTTCAATGTCGTGATATGGATCAATCCAAGTCCATATTCTGCAGGAAGCCGCTACTTTGGTCCGGACTCCTGGCAGGGCGGCATGCACATGAACACCGTGAGAGAAAACGCGATTGTCCTTGAGAAATATGCGGCAGAGGGCGGAGGGCTTCTGATCAATCCCGCCATAGAGGAGATCGGAATGCCAATAAGCGACGCGCACAACGAAATTCTCATGCCATACGGGATCGGAACCGAATGCGCGCAAGTCCGGGACAAGGTGCACGAGATCGAATTCGAAAAGATAGGCAAAAAATTCCCAATCTATGTTTCCTGGACTGAAAATATAGCTGAGCATCCCGTCACGGAAGGCGTCAAGCGCATATATTATCCGGCATACACGATGCGCTGGGACGACAATGTCACC
>DYRX01000284.1 GCA_020718525.1 Victivallis vadensis | reverse complement strand
AGAGAAATCCCAATGACCGCGACTGCCGGGAAGCATCTTCTCATGTCCATAAACAGGGTCTCCTTAGTTTGTCCAACGCTCTTCTTAAATAAGCATCCAATTAACTGGACAATATAACACGTTAAAATCAAATTCAATCCGCACATGAAAGAGATTTTAATTTTTTCTGACTGATAAGCAGGGCGCGGGCAGAAATACAAGCAGGGTCTGTTTATGGGAAATATGCCAGTCTTTCCGAGGCTGGCTCGAGGCGTTTTTGGCAAAAATTATAATTATATGGAAAATGCATGTGTCGGATTTGCTTCAATCGGGGTCGCTATCGGTATCGGAATAGATGCATGGGAATAATATTCGATCCCGATTCCGATAAATTGCAACAACAGCAAATTCCACGAATCAGGGGTTCTGAAACTAGGCATTGCGCATTAAATCAGAATAAGTCCAATAATCCTGGAGATGTACTTGCAATTCCGCATTTTCCTGTTAAATTCCGCAGCTCGCGAGGAAATTGACGGGTCAATTTTTCGCCGGACCTACGGGGGGTTCGGCAGTGGAATTTCACAGACGAATTCATGCCGTCGCATTCGGCAGGAATGGAAACTAGGAGGTGCAGGATGATAGGATGCAGTTTTGGAACAAGCTTCAAGGTCAGCGTCGCCGGAGGCTCCTACCAGGAAGGTCTCACAAGCGTGATACAGGGAATCCCCCCTGGACTGCTCATAACTGAGCAGGAGATATACGGAGATCTTCTTCTGCGCAAGCCCGGAGCCGACGAGCTTTCATCTCCTAGGAAGGAGCCCGATCTGCCTCTGATCTACACTGGTGTCAATTCGGCCGACACGATAGAGGGAGCCGGAAACGCATTCATGAGCAACGGAACTCCGATGACCATCCTCATTCCCAATCTGGACAGGCATTTCATCCATGTGAAGCAGTATCAGGATACCAACAGGACGCCAAGACCGGGGCATGCCTCGTATGCGTCGTTCATGAAGTATGGACCTTGCGACGATGCGATCGGAGCTGGAATATTCTCCGGCAGATACACTTCCACCATTGTCGCGGCGGGCTATGTCGCCAAACGTGTCCTTTCGAAACTTGGAATAAAAGTCTTCGCATACGTGAAGGAGCTTGCAGGGGTCGCCTGTCCAGAACAGGACTGCTCGACGGCGCTGGCCAGCTCCGAAAACTACAAGAGAATGCGCTGTGACTACGATCCGTTCTATCAGGAAGTCTATGTGAAGGGCAGGATCAAGAACGAAATGCGCTTTCTCGAAAAAACTGCTGTGATGGCGCAGATTGAACAGGAGATAGACAAGATCCGTGACACGCAGAAGCCCATGCGCGCCAAGGAGATAAGAGAAAAATACGGCGTGCATCACATTCTTAATTGCCCCGACGTTTCCGCCGCCGAAGAAATGGTTAAGGCGTGCACTAAAATCTCTGACGGCGGAGACTCTGCAGGTGGAATTGTCGAGGTTCTGGTCAGCGGAGTTCCGGCAGGACTTGGAGAGCCGGTATTTGACAAGCTTGACGCCGAACTTGGAAAAATGCTCGGAATAGGCGCGGTGAAAGGCGTCGAAGTCGGTGCAGGCTTCAATGTGAGAAACATGACCGGATATCAGAGCAACGACAGGATGCATTCCGAAGGCGGAAAAGTTTTATTCGACTCTAACAATGCCGGCGGGATCACGGGTGGGCTTTCCACTGGCCAGCTCATTGTTGCCAGGCTTGCAGTAAAGGGCACGCCAACCATTGCCAAACCGCAGAACACCATAGACAAATACACTCTTGAGAACAAAGCTCTCGCCGCAATAACAAGGCGCGATCCGACCATCGTCGCCAGAGTCTGGCCGGTCGCGGAAAATTACACCGCCATGGTCGTCCTTGACAAGATGATCGCGCATCTCGGCTATCAGGCGCTCCGCGCAAAAACTGAATGAACTCAGAAAAAAGAGGAAACGAATATGTCAAAAAAACTTCCTGATCTTGCGGTCTCGCTGAACAACGAGATCAGCGCGGCACAAAATTCCGCGTTCTCTCTCCTTTCAGAAAAAGGCAGAAGCATTTTTTTCCCGTTCAAGGGGATACTTGGACAATCTGCCGAGGCAAAGTCCACCTCTATAAATGCGACGATAGGCACGGCGTTCGAGGAGGACGGCTCGCCGCTCTGCCTGGAATGCGTCGAGGCCCTTGTAAATGTTCCATCTGACAGCTTTCTCTACGCTCCCAGCTTCGGAAATCCGAAGCTCAGGGAAGTCTGGAAGGACATGCTCTGCAAGAAGAATCCGTCGCTGAAGGGCAAAAGTTTCAGCCTCCCCGTCGTCTCAAGCGCCCTCACCCATGCCCTGAGCGTCTGTGGTTATCTTTTCATGGACGAAGGCGACGAAGTCATTCTGCCGGATCTGTACTGGGACAACTACGAGCTGATATTCTCGAACGCCTTCGGGGCTTCGCTTTCATGCTTCAACACTTTCAAGAACGGCGGATTTGATGTGGAAGCCTTCGAGGCAAAACTCAAATCGGCAAAGGGATCTAAAAAGATTGTCCTGCTCAATTTTCCCAACAACCCGACTGGCTACACAGCAACGGAAAAAGAGGCAGTCGCAATTAAAGACATTCTTATGCGCGCGGCGGAGCGCGGGGACCAGATTGCCGTGATTTTGGATGACGCATATTTCGGCTTGGTCTATGAGAACGGGGTATTCAAAGAATCACTTTTCTCCCATCTCGCGGATCTGCATCCGAATATTCTCGCTGTAAAGCTTGATGGTCCGACCAAGGAAGACTACGTGTGGAGCTTCAGGGTTGGCTTCATCACTTTCGGGATTAAAAACGCGACTGACGCGCAATACAAGGCGCTCGAGTCGAAGGCGGCTGGCGTGATAAGGGGAGGAATCTCGAACTGTTCCGGAATAGGGCAGACAATTCTTCTCAAGGCATATCAAAGCGGAGACTACGGAAAGCAGAAGTCGGAAAAATTCAGCATTCTCCAGAAGCGCTATTGCAGGATAAAGGAAATTTTCGCCGCGCATCCCGAGTATGCGAAGTCTTTCGAGGTTATGCCCTTCAACTCGGGGTACTTCATGTGCGTGAATCCGATTGGAGCCGACGCCGAAGCGGTGCGCAAGGAGCTGATCGCGAACTACGCGACAGGCACAATTGTCCTCTCGGGACTCATCAGGCTCGCATTTTCGGCGGTTCCAATCGAAAAACTGGAGACGCTTTTCGCAAACGTCCATTCCGCAATCAGCAAGCTCTCACAAAAAAATTAAATATAAAGGAAAGCAAGGAAGATGACAAAGAACAAAAAACTGCTCAACTGGGTTTCGGAGATCGAAAAGCTCTGCAAGCCGGACTCCGTCCACTGGTGCGACGGCTCCGTCCAGGAGTACGACAGGCTCATCAAGGAAATGTGTGATTCCGGACTCGCTCTCAAGCTGAACGAGAAGAAAAGGTCCAACTGCGTCCATTTCCGCTCCGATCCGTCGGATGTCGCAAGAGTCGAGGACAGGACATACATCGCTTCAAAAGACAAGGACAGCGCCGGCCCCACCAACAACTGGATTGATCCTGACGCCCTCAAGAAAACCATGAAATCCCTCTATGACGGATGCATGCGCGGAAGGACTCTCTACGTAATACCCTTCAGCATGGGGCCAATAGGCTCTCCAATATCTAAAATTGGCATTGAAATCACGGACTCTCCGTACGTTGTCGTGAACATGCACATCATGACAAGGGTCGGAAGCAAGGTGATTGAATCACTAGGGGAAAACGGTGATTTCATTCCATGCCTGCATTCTGTCGGAAAACCTCTTGAAAAGGGGGAAAGCGACAATGGGAAATGGCCCTGCGCTCCGATGGAGAAGAAGTACATCTCTCATTTTCCTGAAGAAAATCTCATCTGGAGTTTCGGTTCCGGATACGGCGGAAACGCCCTTCTTGGTAAAAAATGTCTGGCGCTGAGAATCGCCTCGAACATGGCGAAGCGCGAAGGCTGGATGGCTGAGCACATGCTTATCCTGAGACTGACAAATCCAGAGGGCAGGCAGTTCCACCTCGCCGCCGCGTTTCCCTCGGCCTGCGGAAAAACAAATCTCGCAATGCTTCAGCCCACAATAAAAGGCTGGAAGTGCGAGTGCATCGGCGACGATATCGCCTGGATGAAGATCGCCCCGGACGGCTCCCTCCGCGCGATCAACCCTGAGTCCGGCTTCTTTGGCGTAGCACCAGGAACAAGCAATGCATCGAATCCCATGGCAATGGACACGGTGAAAGCAAACAGCATCTTCACCAACTGCGTAGTGACCGACGACAATGATGTCTGGTGGGAGGGCATGGGATGCGAATGCAAGCACGGAACCGACTGGAAAGGACGCGAGTGGACTCCGGAATCGAAAGAGAAAGGGGCCCATCCAAATGCACGCTTCACCGCTCCGGCAAAACAGTGTCCTGTCATTTGCCCGGACTGGGAAAAGCCTGAAGGCGTGAAGATTGACGTCTTCGTCTTCGGCGGCAGAAGGAGCTCGGTCGTTCCGCTTGTGACCGAAGCATTCAGCTGGAATCACGGCGTCTATCTTGGCGCGACCGCCGCGTCCGAAGCCACCGCCGCCGCGCTCGACGTCAAAGGCAACATAAGAAGAGACCCCTTCGCCATGCTTCCTTTCTGCGGCTACAACATGGCGGACTATTTCCAGCACTGGTTCGACATGGGGGCGAGGCTCGGAAATAATGCCCCCAAGATCTTCTATGTAAACTGGTTCCGGAAAAGCCCGGAAGGCAAATGGCTCTGGCCCGGCTTCGGAGACAACTCCAGAGTCCTCAAATGGATCTGCGAAAGGATCGAGGGGAAGGTTTCAGCCAGAAAAACTCCTATCGGACTACTGCCAGATCCAAAAAATCTGGATCTTTCCGGACTTGACATTTCATCTGCGGAGCTTGATGAACTGCTAAAGGTTGACACAGAAGCCTGGAAGGGCGAGCTCGCCGACATACAGGAATTTCTCTCGCAGTTCTCAAGCAGGCTCCCATCAGAAATGAAAAAGCAGTTCGACGAAATGAAGAGCAGGCTAGATAAGCAAATCTAATATTTCCACAACTATGGAAGTCGTGCGAACGGTCTGATGAAATCATCCGAAATTGCAGGTTTTTCCTGTGAATGTCTCGATAATTTCTTGTAATTCAGAATTCTTGAGCCGTATAGGGGAAATTATAATCTTATGGAAAATACATATGTTGGATT
>DYRX01000283.1:1718-5265 GCA_020718525.1 Victivallis vadensis | reverse complement strand
TCTCCGAAGATTTCGTCCATTACGAGTCTGAGGTTGTGGACTTCGTTGTCGTCAATGGAGACGAAGATGACGCCGTCGTCCCGGAGGAGTTGCCGTGCGAGAAAAAGGCGGGGATATATCATCGAGAGCCAGTTCGAGTGATAGTGTCCGTTATCCTTGGTGTTTTTCTGGAAGGGAACATCACCGAGCCATTTGCCATCGCTGTCCTTGATTCCGGCTCGTCTTTGATATTCTTCAAGTTTTTCCTTGAACTTGTCGGGATAGACGAAGCTGTCGCTTCCGGTGTTGTATGGCGGATCAATGTAGATCATCTTTATTTTGCCGTGGTAGCTTCGCTGGAGGAGTTTGAGCACCTGGAGATTTTCGCCCTCGATGAAGACGTTTTTGCTCGAATCGAAGTTGAGCGACTCCTCAGGGCATGGGAGCAGAGTCTTTCCCTTTATTGCTTCTTGAATCTGCCTGAAGCAGTCTGATTTACCCGCCCAACTGAGTCCATAGCGTTCCCGCGAGTACTGAATTGAAGCCTCAAGTACTCGCTTTAGTCTGTCGAAGTCAATTTTGCCTTCGCTGAAGACTTCCGGGGACTCTTTTTTGAGGAATTCGGCTATTTTGGGATGAATATCGTTTGGATTCTTTTCGGATTCTTCTTCGGCCCTTGTTTTCTTCGACATCTCTTCTCCTTCGGGGTTGCGAAATCCGCAGACCCGGAAAAAAAGAGGGCGCGGACTCCAAGTTCACGCCTCTCCTGAAGGGTTAGGACGCCCCGAGACAGAAACGCAAAGCAAGAAGAACGCGCCCAAGCGGGCGCGCTCCTCGTTGCATGCTTCTGTCTCTCGAAAAGTCCTAATTTTCAGGAGAAGCAATACAGCGATGAACGCTAAATTTTATTTCAAGCTAGTTTTTTGCTTTAAGAATTTCCTTGGGTTGCTGGCTTGGTATTAGTGGACGATCTGGACTTTGTGGACGAGGTGGACGGTTCCAAAGACGAACTGCGGCGATTTTCAGAGCGGATACGGTATAGTCGTTCAGTGAAGCCGCCCTCGTTTTTGAAGGATTCCGCGAGAAACGCGATCTGGCGGTCAAGGAGACTGCATGCCACGGCAATAAGTACCAGAATGGCGTTCGCGGCGATTTCCGGGTAGGAGGAGGGACTTAGCGGGTGTGGCGGAGTGGGTTCCGTGGACTTCGTGGACAGGGCGGACACAGTGGATGGGGTGGATGGGGCAGGCTGTCCACTAAGTCCACATCGTCCACTCTGTCCACCTCTTTCCCGCTCGTGCATCTCCCTGCACCACTGTGCTACTTCATCCGCAGTGGAGCATCTGCGATTTATGAGTGCTTGTCTGCGCGGGTCTTCGCGTTTCCAGAGGGGCAGACTGCGCTGGCGCAGAAAATCTTCGTAGTCGAGGCGCAGTTCCTCTATGCTTGCCCTTGCGACATTTGTAAGCTTCAGCTCTGTTTTTTTGGAAGTGCCAGATGCCTGACTGCCCTCGGCAATATTCTGGACTCCGGAACGGGCGGCCTGCACCATTTGGTCATGCGTGCGACTGCGTTTTTCGATGTATCTGTCGCAGAAGCGGACAGTTGCGTCATAGACCAACTGCGCCACCTGAAAGCTTTTCAGCTTCCTGTAGCCCCCATGCTTTGCTATTAAAGTTTCTTTTTCAGGCATATTTCAATTGTCAAGTTGAAATCTTGTGATTAAAGCCCGCGAAGATAATTATTCTGAGCTTTTCCTGCTCCAATTTACGGTTCAATCAGGAAATCTCAAGTTGCACATGACAAAGATGGCAAATTTTCACGGGCTAGATAATATGGGTGTAAGTCTTTCCGCAGACTTCCGATCCAGATTATCTAATGAAAATTGCAGCGCAATTTTCTGAAGGGGAGTTTTTTTATTCCAGTCAATATTGCGCCTTAACTGTGCAATCGCAGGAATTTATCGCGACATTTACTGGAAAAGATGCAATGTCGGATGATCTTATCAGACCTTTCCAACAGGAATCAGCGACTGATTTCTGATATAGTTTTTTAAGAAAAATAAATTCACAATTTGAATTTATTAAAATGAAAAACTATAGCAATTTAGAACAGGAGGGACTTTGCCGTCCAGGCTGAGTGTGAAGGTCGCCGCTCCAAGCTTGTCAGTGTCAATGACTTGAAGAGATCCGGACTCTTTGCACAAGGCGACGGCATCTTCGGCGATCTTCTGCAAGGATAATTGCCCCATGTCCTCGTCGAAGGTGAATATGACTTTCTCCGGAGAGAGCTTTTTCAGGAGGGCGCGCATGCCGCTGATATAATACTTGCTGTTCATGCGGTTGGGACCGCCAAGCAGAATCCAGTCGGCTGACATCTCGTCTTTTTTCAGATACTGGAACGCCTTGCTGTCGGAAGGATCCGAGATGACTAGAATTGTCATGCCGGGACAAATCAATTTATAGATTAGCGGTTTGTCCTTGTAGATTTTCGAGAGGAATTTCAGGGATATTGAATCTGTGATTTTGATCTCAGTCGGTGGTTTGTAGAAATGCCAATATGATTTATCGTGCTGAACGCACAACGAAAGCTTGCTGAAGTTTTCATAGTATCCGAGCGCCCACTTTTTTCCTGCGATGGCTGACTCTTCCAATTTTTTGTCGCCAAGCGCATCAAAGTAATCCTTCTGCGTCGCAAAAAGAGGCACGCCCTGCTCTGAATTGTATTTGTAGAACTCCGGGTAGAATATGTTTTTAAGAGGAATGAAGGATGCGGAGAATTCGGCGGCGCCAGCAGTTCCGTAGAGCGGGTTGTGGGCGGTAGCGACAGAATTTTCCATGTAGATTGCTCCACGCTTGAGCATGACGCTTTTAAGGACGCTTTTTGAGAAGAAAGATTTGCCGAAGCTGATCGCAGACGCGCCGGATCTATGGTCGTTGTCCGTGATGCAAATCACTGGCACCGCCGATCCAGCGAGTATGTCAATTTTGGCCTTCGTAGCGCCAGTCTCGAAAATCCTCATGAATGAAAATGAGAGAAGTGCCACTAGGATTGCCGATGGAAGCATATAAGTCACGAGGAAGGGTCTTTTTGAATAAGTATAGTAGAGGATTGTTCTAGCGCGGTTGAACCATAGCGGGCTGGTGCCGATGACAATTACAATGGCGAAATATACGATCATCCAGGAGAGGGACGGCATTGGCGTGGGAGGGAAGGGGAAAATTTCGGAACCGAGCCAGGCGCTGAAGAGGAAGAGCTTGGCGACGATCCAGTTTGCTGCTCCAAAGACGAGAGCCAGATAGTCACCGACCCAGGGGATGTATTCACAGAAGCCTGAGATTATACCGAGCTGGACGATGATGCCGATAAGGGGAATTGCGATCAGATTCACAAAACTGCCTGCGATGGCGAAACTGCCAAAGAAATATGCGCTCATTGGTATGGTCATGCCGAGCATGATCCCGAACTGCGCCGAAAGGAAGATCCTGAGATATTCTGGAATTCTGTCGTAACGGAATCTTGTCAGAAATGGGAAAGCGGCGTTCAAGCGGGAGCCGATCAAAATCAT
>DYRX01000283.1:0-1618 GCA_020718525.1 Victivallis vadensis | reverse complement strand
CGGGAGAGCAGTATGATGAAGGCGGAAAATGCAAGACCTACATATGCTCCTTTCGCCAATCCATGTCCGGCGTAGGCATATGTGAAAATTACAATGCTGTTCATCAGGGCGGCGCGAAGACTGGACGGTCTTGCACCCGTCAGAAATGCGAAGGCGAAGACAAGCAATATGACAATAGGAGCAAAATACTGCGGAGGAATACTTACAAGGCGGATTCTTCTTCCTCCTGAAGGGCTTGGCGCAAACGAGGGGACTTTCAGAAAAAGAAAAAACGAATATAGAAGGAGGGAGATGACGCTGACATGCAGACCTGAAACAGCGAGCACATGTCCGACTCCCGTATGCCTGAAGGTGTCCTCGATAAGCTTTCCGCCAAAAGTCTGTCCTTTGATTGAGAATCTTGTTCCGAAGGTCGCGCCGCTGATGAACATTGATTCCGGGGGCGGGATAGAATCTTTGATGCCTTTGAGAAAAACTCTTTTAGAAGCGAGCGCCATCTCGATGAAATAATTCCCCCTTGTCTTTTCCAGAATCCTGATGGAGCCTTTTGCTGAGCCGTAGCTCATTGAATCGAATACTTTGACTTTAGCGGCGAAGCCTTCCGCCGCAAGAAACGCCTCCGGATCGAATGCGCCAGGATTTTTAGCCTTCTCCGCTATTGTGTATATGCCTTGCGCCTCGATTATGTAGCCATAGGCGCGGATGTCTGAAAGCTCTGCAACAATGTCTCTTTCCGGGCATGGATCTTTCGGAGGGGAGACAGAGAGAAGAACGTCAGTCGGCTCGATTTCGGTCCAATCAGAAGAATTTGCCTTGCGAACCTTATTGGCTCTCAGCTTTATATCTAGTCTGTTTTCGCTCCTCAATTCCGGCTCGGCAACAATTTTTCCCTCGAGAGCGATTGGCTCCTTGTCGCCGAGGGACTTGAAAAATGCGTGTGACTTACTGCGCGGATGAAGACTGTTGTTTGTGATGATGTTCGCAAGACAGAAAGCACCAATAAAAAGTGGGAGAACCTTGAAGTGACGCGAGACTTTTTTAAGGCGGTATTCCATGATGACGCTGAAGATTCCGCACGCGAACCCGAGCACTGCGCATATTTTGAAGAGTCCGTTCAATACGGGGGTATTGGTATTGAGAAGGCAGGATGCCGCAAGAATTCCGATCATGTAGCCGATCCCGATCGCGATAAGCTTGCTGGAAATCATTCAGGCTCTCCCTCTTTCTGCTTGTCTGGAGAGGGCTCGGAGTCAGTATCAGCAACGCCTTCGGCTTCTACGCTCTCCGGCTTTGCATCCTCCTTGTCTCTGTCAAGCCAGGAAAAATATTTGCTGTTCTGCTCGGCGATTGCCGCAGTCCTGTAGTTCTTGTTGAAAACGATAATAGCCAGTCCAAGCAGAAGCGTTGCCAGGATCAGATACATGAGGTTTCTGCTTCCCTGGCTATGGCGCTCCTGCACTTCGATGACCGAGATTGATCTGCGCTTTACCTTCGTATCTAGGGATTCGGAGATGATTCCGGAGATATATCTCGTGTACATGGAAAAATTTCCCACATTTACCTGCCCGAGTATTGAGCTCGGATAATTGGGATTCGAAGCGGGATTGGAAACTGCCGC
>DYRX01000574.1 GCA_020718525.1 Victivallis vadensis | reverse complement strand
TTCACGTTCACAGCGGAGCGGTTCACGTTAGCGTACACGATGTACATTTACGAACACGATTACGATAGCGATTACGACAACGATAGCGAGTCTTGGAACGTCCCGGCGTAGCCGGTTAAATTTAAGGAGCATTATGAAGCTTTTTCTTATGAGGCATGCCAAGGCGGAGCAAAACAGCGGGATCAGAGACTTCGACAGAGCGCTGGCAGAGAGGGGCTTGAAGGATCTGCGCAAGATCGCCAAGCGCCTCTGCGACGACGAATATCGCCCGGACAGGATAATCTGCTCTCCTGCACTGCGGACAAAAAGCACCGCACAAGCCTTCGCAAAAGTCTGCGGAGAGAAGATCACAATAGTTGAAGATCCTTCGCTTTACGCTTCTACCGCAATGGCTTACATTGAATCTGCCAGAGCCAACGGCGCAGATTCGCAGAACCTGATGATTGTCGGACACAACCCGGAACTCGAAGAGCTCCTCGCTCTTCTCACCTCGAAAAAGGAATCTCTCGCAATTCATCCGAGAATGCCGACATCTGCAATTGCATGCCTAGAATTATTGGGGCGCGGGGACTGGAGAACTATTGATACGGCATCTTGCCGCCTTCTCTTTCTGCTCATCCCGAAAATTTCTTAAGGAATGCTTGGACAGCAACCCAGAGCGGACGAATTTAATCCGTCCTCCACAATGCGGAAAAATGCCGCACACTGGATGCCAACTGTTTGCAGTGCCAGCTTTTCCGAGTAGAAAACAAAAAGCCTTTTTTTACTACGAAACACGCGGAATACGCGAAAAAAATTTACAGTCTACGATCAGAATTTACTGATGGCAACTCCGACATCCTGTCGGCTCTCTTAAATTTCAGCGGCGGCGTTCCATGACTCGCTATCGTTGTCGTAATCGCTATCGTAATCGGGTTTACAAATTTATCGATTACCGCTCCGCTGATAGCGATAGCGACTACGATTATGAAAATCATAAAAAACAATTTCCTATACGAGCAAGATACCGAGCTGGTGCTCGGTGTTCCCAGGTGAAATATTTGTGGCTTTGTGCGAGGACAGGTTCAGCTATTTTGAAATGCTCCCGTCAGGAGATTCAGAGATCCGAAGCTCTGTGATTTTTCAGTGGCACTTTTTTGCTTTTTTAGCCG
>DYRX01000039.1:18388-20907 GCA_020718525.1 Victivallis vadensis | reverse complement strand
AGCGGAGCTCTTTGAGCTGTGGGAAGGACAGCTCCATAGCTGAACGGAGACAGCGCTTTCTCTCCGCGGCGATGATCCGCAGGGGGAAAAATGATGCCGGTGAAGAACCTCCGGCAAGGTAAAAACTAGAAAATCCAAATCCGTGAACGGATTCAAGAAATTGCTAGAGGTCTGCCGTCTGACTCTTCTTTTTTCTTGGCTGTAAAGATTGAGACGATCACCAGTGTCAAGAAGCTCAGCGGAATTGAAACTATTCCCGGCTGGTTTATTGGGAATATCGCGGTCGCCGGATTCAACCCGTATTTCACATACATGTCGGGGGACAGCATTATCAGCCCCAAGGAAACCGTGATTCCTACCACTATGGAGGCGACGATGCCCTTGGCGGTGGTCCGCTTCCAGAAGAGGAGCATGATTATAGCGGGCAGATTTGCTGATGCCGCGACGGCGAATGCCCAGCCCACTAGGAAGGAGACGTTCATCCCCTTGAAGACGATGCCCAGGATTATCGCGAGAAGACCGACGGTGAATGCCGCGAGCTTCCCTGAGAAAACTTTGGTTTTGTCGGACATGCCAAGTGAGAAATATCGGTCGAGTAGATCATGAGCGACCGCGCCGGAAGCCGCCACTATCAGTCCGCTAACAGTTCCAAGAACCGTAGAAAAGGCTATTGCTGAAATTATTGCAAAAAGCAGACTGCTCATTGCACGCGCAAGCAGTGGAGCGGACATGTTGTTGTCAGCAGGATTCAGAGCCCCGGATGTCAGCGCGCCGAGCCCGAGGTACATCGTCAAAATGTAGAAAATTCCTATCGCGGCAATTGCGACGATAGTAGATTTTCTTGCGCATGCGGTGCTTCTCACTGTGTAATATCTGATTAGAATGTGCGGGAGAGCGGCTGTGCCGAAGAAGAGCGCGAGCATGAGGCTGATGAAATCGAGCTTCTGCAGAAGCGTTCCTTCGACCTTGAACTTCATACCCGGGCGCATGAATTTAGGTCCCGGAGTTGGAACGCTGTAAAAGACCGAAACGGAATCCTTGCCATTCTTGAAGTCAGTCTGAGCCCATCTTTCGACGACTGTATCCTTGTTGCCGACGATAGAGAGAAACTTCAAGGGACCGACCGGACCAGTCTTGGATTCGGCTCCTGTCTTTCCCTCGACCTTGCTGAGCCTGCCGACATAGCGCAGAAAGTTGTCTTCTGACTTAGGCGCTCCGTTTATGACAATCGCTCCATCATCCTTGACGGTGAGAGACTGGGCTTCCTGAAGGAGGAGTTTTCCATCCGCCAACTTTGCCTTCCACCATCCGTCAATTTTAGCCATGAGGCGGCCATTATGCTCCACGCAAATCAGCCCGTCTGCGTCTGTCATGTTGCCATCGTGCAGGACAAGCACCTTTCTGCCGTTGATGCTTTCATAGACATGCGCCTTGCCGTTGATCATGATTTTGTCGGCGGAGTCTTTCTGGACAAGCAGTTTTCTGGCTTCTTCACTGCCTTTTTCGCTAAGATGGACTTTCAGTCCCTTGACATCGAAGAAAAGGCGTCCGTCGCTTCCTTCCTGGAGCGGAGTCATCTCGGTGATTTTGTAGTATCGTGCCAGCTCCTTGCCAGTTTTTGGATCTTTAGAAAGATGGATGTCCGCAACTTTCATTGAGGAATCCTTCGCTTCGAAGACGGGAGCATCCCCGTCCATGGAAGCCTCGATGTTTCTGTATGGATAATACGGAATTTCCTCTCCATTGTTTCCAATCATCACAGGGCTGTCGGAAACGCCTCTCTTGCACAAGGCAAAAGTTATGACAAAGGAGAAGAATATCAGCATGGCACCCTTGAGGAATTGGACATAGGTTGTTGACTTCATGCCTGCGGTCGCGACTATATAGATTACCACTGCGCCGACCATGATCACCCCCCAGTGGTGGGGGATTCCGAGCAGGGGCTCGACCAGAACTCCGGCGCCGACCATCTGAGGAATCAGGTAGCAAATCGAGACTATGAGGGTGCTTATGCCTGCGGCAAGCTGAATGCCCTTGCTGTTGAACGTTGAGTCAAGCGCGTCAGTGAAGGTGTATTTCCCAAGCCTCTTCATTGGTTCCGCGACGACAAAAAGCGCCACGATCCAGCCTGCCAGGTAGCCGATGGAGTAGAGGAATCCATCGTAGCCTAGAAACGCGATCATCCCGCAGATGCCCAGGAAGGATGCGGCAGAAAGATAGTCCCCTGCAAACGCGATTCCATTTACAAACCATGGGATATCTCCACCAGCAGCGAAGTAGCCAGCCGCTGACTTGGTCTGCCTGCCCAGCCAGAAGGAAAGCCCAAGCACAAAGCCAACGAAAAGAAGAAAGATGAAGATAGTCATTTCGCACCCTCCGGCCTGTTCAGCTTGAATTCCTTTGCACTGCACATATAGTTGTAGACCAGTGCCATGACAAGCGCCAAGGCTATCAGTCCAAAACCATAGACCACCGATAGATTCAGACCGGCGAAGACAATAATCTCCATTGAGGCCGGA
>DYRX01000039.1:0-18288 GCA_020718525.1 Victivallis vadensis | reverse complement strand
TGCGGAAAAGGTGAAATGTCCGCAGAATTGAATCCGGAATTTCTTCCTATTACAATTCTGCCGCTGAAGTCGGAAAAATCGAGATTGCCAGTCTTTCTTGAGATGTCGTGCAAGGCGATCTGTGGAAGACCTGTAGAATGGAATGTCTCATCAAAGACGGCTCCAACCTTTTCCAGAAGCTCCTTGCTTTCGTCATTGAGCCTGTTCCATTCTTCCGGACCAAACATGGCGGACTGAAATCCTGGCATAGTTTCCCCCGTTTTTAATATTTGCCCTAGATGAACCCCATCAAATGAGAACCTTAACTGTCCTTTTCGCCCCCTTTTTAGAAGACGGGATCAGATTTCCCGAAATTTTAGCGCCGTCAACGAAGATCTCAGCCGCTCCCACGCATCTGCCGGAGCTGTTGTCAATTTCAATGTCGAAAAGATCCCCTTTGCAGGTTCTCAGGAGGCGGGCTTTTTTCACTGAAGACGAGAGGCACGGAGAAATTAGAAGTCCATCGTAGTGCCTTCTCGCGCCAAAAATCCATTCGATCAGTGCGACGGTGAACCAGGAAGCCGTTCCTGTGCGCCAGGCATATCCGCCGCGTCCGCGGCAGGACTGGACTCTGGAATAATGGTTTGTGAAGGAAAATGGCTCTGTGGCTGAAATCTCGACGGGAAGCTCGGGATTGTCGGGGCAGACCTTGACAAATGTCTCCCACGCCCTCTCGGCTCTTCCGAGCATGCAGTCGGCGACGGCCTTGAATCCGGCGGCATGATTGTAGCATCCTCCGTTCTCAGTGCTGTATGGCATGACCGTTGTGAAGCGCCCGATTCTTTCGTCAAATTTTCTGCATGGCGGATCGCAGATGGCATAGCCCTCTGGCTTAGTCAGATATTTGTCCACGGACTCCATGCACTCGAGAAGCCTTTTTTTGTCGGCAATTCCGCCGATGACCGCCCAGCTCTGGGTATTTAGAAAGATTTTCGCGTCTTCGTTCCTTTCAGAGCCGAGGGGATGACCGTCCTCGCAGATTGTGCGCTGGTACCATCTGCCGTCCCAGGCGACTTCGTTGATTTTCCTGGACATTTCAGAGTGTTTCTCCCTGACTTCTTCGGCAAGCGCCCTGTCGTCGAGCCTGAGGGCAAGCTCTTCAAGTTCGAGAAGGCCCGCGCAGAGCTGTTGGCTCACCATGATGCTTTCGCGCTCGCCGGTTTTTGCGGAGGGTTCAAGCGCATCGTTCCAATCGGCAAAATGCTGAAGGCAAAGACCTCTTTTTCCTGTGTCCTTGGAAAGATGACGAAATGCGCGTCTCATGTGCTCCATGACAGTGGCGGTCTCGGTGGATTCGAAAAATGGCAATTCTTCGTCCAGAATGGAAAAATCGCCTGTCTCCTTGATGTACCACGGAATGGTCTGCAAGCACCAAGCTGGCTTGTCCGAATACTGCTTTCTGTTCAGCGGCCTCCAGCTATGCAAAGACGATCCGTCAGCCTTCTGCACAGAGAGACATTTCAAGATATTTTTTCTGGCAGTCGGAGGATCAAAGAGGACAAGACCGTTGTCATTCTGGAGATTGTCCCTAACTCCGCCCTTGTCAATGAGATATGAATAAATCTGTTTCTTGGCGAAGATGTTGATCAGCGCGTCGCGGTCGGCGTTTTCTTTTCCGGTCGAGACGTGAAATGCTGAGGATCTGCGAAGTTCGCAGTCTAACTGCTCTTTTTCGAGGCGGTCTATCTCTGCGGCGTCAAGCCTGGCAAGCAATTTTTTGACATCCTCGCGGCTCTCGCAGGGACCGGCGATGAAGTCGTTGCGCTCGCGTCCTTTTGCTGGGATGCTGAAGGATGTCTGGACGATTGCCGCAACATCCCAGAAATATCCGGCCTTGTTGTCGGCATTCCATCCCCAGAGAATTTTTGGAGAGGCAAGAGAGTAGTCGGCTCTTGTGAAATCGTCTCTGTTTCCGTTCGCCGCCCTGAAATGCTGGAGGGCGCACAAGAACCCGTGTTTTTTTCTGATCGGAACGCCCATTGCCCTGTTTACGATCATTACGCCAGAGCAGTCCTCGATTATCTCGGAGTATCTGTCACTGCGGAAGGAGCGCTGTTCGTGGTCGGATCCATTCAAGGGAAAGGCGGCGTAGGCGAAGACTGAGATCTTCCTCGCTCTATCGGAGAGATTTTCAAGAGAGAGCGTCCAAATCTCGGCGCATTCGCCAGCAGGCACGAAATATCTTGCTGAGACTCTGAGATCGAGGCATTCCGAGCTGATTTCAGTTTTCGACGGATATATGCGAATTTTTCTGTTTTTCACATCGCAGGCAACTGGCATGCCGGCGGGATTGAAGACGGTTCCAGTCTCATCATCGCGGATATACAGGTATTTCGCGTCGTATGCTATGACGTTGAGAGTGTTGCCAAGGGAGTCGCGGTATCTCGACATCCCGTCTCCGATGTGCGTCGCCTCGCTGTAATATTCTTCGCCGCCCCAGGAGTTATAGAGTATGTTTCTCCATTTTCTTGGAGGCTCGGCAAAAATCTCGAAGCAGTTCTCATCCTCGATGAAACGTCCGTATTTCTCTATCGTGCCCATCGGAGATCCTCCCATATATGTCTGTTTTCAGATCATGGAACTATTTTGTTCAGCGGATATTCTGCAATTCCGCTGGCGCCGGCCTCTATCAGGTCCGGAATCAGATCCCGCACAGCATACTCGTCAACGATCGTGTTCAATGCAAACCATCCTTCCTCGGCTAGCGGAGAGACGGTGGGACGCTCAAGAGCTGGGAGCTTCTTCAAGACCAGATCGAGCTTGTCCTTTTTCACGTTCAGCATGAGTCCGACCTTTCCTTCCGCAAGGAGAGCCGCCCTGAGCAGAAGGGAAATCTTGTTGATCTTGGCTTTTTTCCAGTCGTCCCTGAAGGCGTCCTTGTTGGCGATCAGGCGCGTAGTGCTTTCGCAGATGGTGTCAATGATCTTCAGTTTGTTTGCTCTCAGCGACGAACCGGTCTCTGTTATCTCAATGATCGCGTCCGCCAGGCGCGGCGGCTTGACTTCTGTCGCCCCCCAACTGAATTCGACATGGACATTGACTCCATGCTTCGCGAAATACTGCTTCGCAAGGCCGGTGGCTTCTGTCGCAATCCTTTTGCCTTCGAGATCCTTTGCGCAGTTGATCCCGGAATCTTCAGGAACCGCAAGCACCCACCGTATCGGCTTGCGCCCGACTTTTCCATAGACAAGCTCTGCAACGTCAACGACATCCGAACCGTTTTCCACAACCCAGTCGTGTCCCGTGAGACCGCAGTCGAGAATGCCCTCTTCCACATAGCGCGACATCTCCTGGGCGCGGATGAGCATGCACTCGATCTCAGGATCGTCTATGCTCGGAAAATATGAGCGTGAGTCCACACGGATTTTATAGCCTGCCTTGGCAAACATCTCGACAGTTGACTGCTCGAGACTGCCTTTCGGTATTCCGAGAACAAGTTTTTTCGCCATATGCTTGGATTCCTTAAATATTGCCCGGGATTCGCCCCCGGTTTTTTTATTGTTTCTCCGCCGGAAAATATCCGGCAAGCTTCGAAGCCCCCTAATATCAGCGTAAGATGCAATTTTTCAAGACGGTTTTGGGATTTTTCACAGCATTTGGATCAAAGGAGCAAAACCTTGTTTTTTTCTGAGGAATCTCAGTTGAGCGTCTTGATTTTGAACTTTTTTGATATAATTTGCCGCTCCCGATGTTCAACGCCGGATTTCAAATGCGGCGGGGAATTGCATGGTCTTTCAGCCAATATCTTTTGATTTTTGTGCATCATCAACAAAAGGAGTCAGAAATGATAGTAACGACGAAGGATCTTTTCAAGGTCGCCTACGGCAAGTTCGCGATCGGCGCGTACAACATCAACAATGTAGAGCAGTGCATGGGACTCTTCAAGGGTTGCATGGATTCGCAGGCCCCGTTCATCATCCAGATTTCAAAGGGCGCCAGGAAGTACACGGCAAAGGAAATGCTCGAAGCGGTGATAAGGGCGGCGGACAAAGTTTTCCCGGGCGCAGTTTTTGCCGTCCATCTCGACCATGGCGACGAAGCAACCTGCTACGACTGCATCAACAGCGGCTTCTACAGCTCTGTCATGATTGATGCAAGCCATGAATCATTTGAGAAAAACGTCGAAATAACTAAACGCGTCGTGGACAAGGCGCATGCGAAAAATATCTCTGTCGAGGCGGAGCTCGGAATGCTCGGTGGAGTGGAAGAACATGTCTCGGTCGCGGAAAGCGACGCCAAGCTGACGAATCCCAATGATGCCGAAAAATTCGTGAAGCAGACGGGCTGTGACTGTCTCGCCTGTGCGATCGGAACCAGCCACGGGGCGTTCAAGTTCAGCGGCACCCAGGGGCTCCATTTCGACGTCCTCGAGGAAATTCAAAAACGCCTTCCCAATTTCCCGCTCGTCATGCACGGCTCAAGCTCAGTTCCCCAGGACGAAGTCGCAAGAATCAATGCGGCCGGCGGCAGTCTCAAGGGAGCGAAAGGCGTTGACGCCGACCAGTTTCTGAAGGCCGCAGAGCTCGGCGTGACCAAAATCAACATTGACACCGACGGACGCCTTGTCTGGACCAGAGTTCACAGGGAATTCTTCAAACAGCATCCTGAAAAATTCGATCTGCGCGACCCCGGTGTCGTATTCATGGCGGAATATGCCAAATTCATTGCTGACAAAAATGTCAAGCTGGGCTCCGCAGGACAGCTTCCAGCCGTTAAAAAGGCTCTCGGCATATAATTTCAGCGATTGCGAATTGCAGACGGTCATCCGTCTAAAAATAGGGCATCCTCGGGGATGCCCTTCTTGGTAAATATTCACTGAACTACGCCGTTCAGCGGATTTTTGCATGGTACGGATTCAGCGGACGAATCCAGCCTGCTACGTTGAAACTGCCAAAGATGGAGATTTTGCAATGAAGATAATCCACAGTTCAGACTGGCATCTGGGCGCAGTCCTGCACGAGGAGAGCCGGCATCCGGAGCATATCAAATTCCTCCAATGGCTGAAAGAGCTTTTAAGGGATGAAAAACCTGATGCTCTCATTGTTTCAGGTGACATATTCGACACATATTCTCCTCCAAATGCGTCGCAGGAGCTCTACTACTCTTTTCTCGGGGAAATCGCCAGTCAGAAGATCTGCGGAAAAATCGTCATAGTAGCAGGCAACCACGATTCCTCCGCCCTTTTGGATTCGCCTGAAAAAATAATGAATCACATTGGTGTTAAGGTTGTGGGCGCGGCTGACATTGAAAAAGAGTCTATTGTCCTGATTGGAAAAGATGGCAGACCTGGCTTGGCAATCGGCGCGGTTCCATATCTCCGCGACGCCGATGTGCGTCTATCTTCCGCCGGGGAAACTTTTGCCGAATCGTCCGAACGTCTCCGAGCAGGGATCAAAAGGCATTACGACGAGCTGGCACGCAGACTGAGAGAATCCGCGGGCGATGGAGTCCCCCTTGTAATGACTGGACATTTTTTCCTGTCGAAATCGAAGCTTTCCGACGATGTTTCAGAACGTACGCGCTCAGTAGGGGGGATCGGAGAGATATGCCTGGATCTTCTGCCAGCCGCCGACTACTACGCTCTCGGACATCTTCACATTCCACAGGCGCTTGGCGGAAATGAATTCTGCCGCTATTCTGGCTCGCCAATCCCAATGAGCTTTGCTGAAGCCGCGCAGAAAAAATCGCTCGCCATCATCGAATTCGGTCCAAATCCCGGACTGCGCATAATGCCAATTCCGTGCTTCCAGCATCTGGAACAGATCAAAGGCTCGACTGAGAAAATCGTTTCGAGAATAAAAGAGCTCCTCTGCGCTTCTTCCGACGTCTGGCTTGAACTGCAAGTTGACGAACATGAAGGCTCCCTCGCTGATTTCTGGAGCAGTCTCCCCTCTCTCGTCGAGGGAAGCGCAGTCAAAATTCTTGCCAGACAGGACATGCGTCCGCACCAGGCTTGGGGAAGCCGTGGAGGAGACGATCGTCCGCTCGACACCATCCGCCCCGAAGATGTCTTCAAAATGCGCCTCGAATACGAGAATCTGAACGATGAGGAAAAAGCCGAATTTGCTTCCATCTTCAAGGAGATCGTTAAAGATATCGATCTCAAGGAAGTTCAGGAGGGGCAAATACTATGAAACTTCTGAAGTTGCGCTTTAAAAACATAAATTCTCTTGCAGGCTTCTGGGAAATAGATTTCGAGAATACGCAATTCACGGAGGGGCTTTTCGCTCTGACCGGTCCGACCGGAGCCGGAAAAAGCACAGTGCTCGACGCCGTCTGCCTTGGCTTCTACGGCAAAACTGCCCGCCAGGAAATATCAAAAAGCAAGAATGAGACCATGACAAGAGGCACAGGCGACTGCTTTGCCGAGGTCGAGTTCGAGCTGCGCGGCAGGCGCTACAGAAGCTCCTGGGAACAGCACCGCGAGCGCGGCAAGGCAAATGGAGCCCTCCAAAGTCCGACAAGAAAAATATCCACGCTTCCAGAGGGGCAGATCATTTCCGAAAAGCTCAAGGAATGCGACGACAAAATCCTCGAACTTCTCGGCATGGATTTCTGCCAGTTCACGCGCTCAGTCCTTCTTGCGCAGGGTCAGTTCGATGCATTTCTCAAGGCGCATGAAAGGGAGCGCTCGGCAATACTCGAACAGGTCACTGGGACGGAAATTTACTCGAAAATAGGTTCTTCGGTATTCTCAAGATGGCAAATCGAAAGAGACAGGAAATCGGCTCTCGAACAGGAAATACAGAGCAGCAGTCAACTGCCTGATGAACTGCGCATGGAAATCGAGGCAAATATTGGGGCTCTCGAAGAACAAAGGCTCAGCCTCAGCTCCATGATCGCCACTCTTCAGAAGCAGATCGAGTGGCACGAAAAACTGCGTAAACTGCGCGAAGACCATGACGTGCAGTTGAAGAGCAAAGCAGAGATTGTGGCGGAGCTTGAAAATTCCAAAGACGAGTTCGCCTGTCTCGACAAAGCGCTCGAAGCTAGAAAGCTAGACGCGCTGCTTCAAAAAATAGAAACTGCCAGGAAATCCAAGGAAGATGCCGCGAAAAAGCTTCTAGAGAGAAAATCAAATCTTGAGAAGATTGAGATTGAAATTGCGGGGCTTAAGCCGCAGATCGAAACCTCCACGCAAAAAATGCAAGATTGCAAGGCGAAGCTTGATAAGACTTTGCCGCTTGTCGAGGAGGCAAGAAGACGCGACTCCGAAATAAAGGGGACTGTGGCGGAATTGAAGGCGGCCGATCTTGCCGCCGCTGATGCGCAAAAAGCGTTCAAAGAGGCCGACATCCTCCGGCAAAAAACCTGGCAGACTCTTGAAACTGCGGAAGACGACTGCAAGAAGGCGGAAAACTATCTCTCGTCCAATTCCGGCGACGCCAATCTCAAAGGAATTGTCCCCAGAATCGAATCCTATCTGTCCATATGGGAAGCCAGAAAAAAGGATTTCGCAAAAAAAGACCGCGACTGCAAAAATTCTGAAAAGTCTCTTGCTGAGAAGGAAGAATTTGCAAAAGACACACATGCAGAATTAGAAAAGGCTTCCAGGCTGCATTCTGCGAATCTTGTTAAAAAAGAAAAGGCGGAAAAGACGAAGGACGATGCCGAGAACGGACACATGTCGGCAAAGCCCGATCTGGAAGTGAAAATAAGGCTTGCCCACGAGAAACAGCTTCTTGCCCAGAGGATTGCAAGCCTCGAAGATCAGCGGAAGCTTCTCGAGGACGGAAAGCCCTGCCCACTATGCGGCTCATGCAGACATCCATATGCGGAGGGCAAGATTCCAGAAATATCATCCGCCCAAGAGGAATTAAATGCGTTTCAGACGGAATTGAAGAAATTGGAAGAGGCGGAAAGATCCGCGAGAAAGCAATGGGAAAAAGCCGAAAAGGACTCTCAAAAGTCACTTGCTGAACTCGAGGCAAAAAGGGAGCTGTCCCAAAACGCGGTGAAGGAGCTTGACTCGTCAAAAAATGACCTGCAAAATTCCAGAAGCTCCCTTGACGGGATAGCCAAAGAGATTGAATCTTTATGGGGCACAATCAGCTCCGACTTGTCTTCGGCGGGAATTACTCCGAATTCCGCATCTGTCGCGGCAGATTTTTTCAGCCTGAAAGCTCGGCAGAGCGAATTTGAAAAATGGCAGAAAGAGTTCAGCGACGCGAAAATCAGAGTCATCGCAGGAAAAGAGGCACTAAAGGACAGCTCTGAAAAGCTTCAATCTGCGAATTGCGCAAGGGAAGGCAAGATTTCAGCAGCCAAGGCAAAAAAGGATGCTGTCGAAAATTTGACAGCCCAGAGGAAATCCATTCTTGAAGGTGATCCGGACAAGATCGAAAAGCGCTTGCGGGCGGACTGGGAAGATGCATTGAGACATGACGGTGAAATTCGCATGCGTATGGAGAAGCTGGGCACATCAGCGGCAAAGGAGGCGGAGGAGCTGGACGCCGCTCAAAAAAGTCTAGCTCTGAGGATTCAAGAAGAAGATTCTATTCTTGAATCAAGCAGAGAGGCGTTCGCAAAAGCCGGATTTGCCGATGAGAAGCATTGCAGAGATTCCCGCATGGGTGACAATGAAATGTCAAGAGTCGCCAGCAAAAAAGAGGAGCTCGGCAAAAAGCTTGCAGGATTTTCAAAGCTGATTGAAAAGCTCGCCGAGGACATCAAGGCAGAAGAGGCGCTTGAGATGGCAAGCAAATCTGCGGCAGAACTTGCCCAGGAATTGATCGCAGAAAAAACGACCCTCCAAAAATGCGAAACAGACCTGACAGACGCAAAGGTGAAACTCAAGACAGACGACGATCACAGGTCAAAATGCGCTTCGGCGCAGGCAAATCTGGAAGCGCAGTCGAAAATTTTTGACAAATGGAACAGACTTAATTCTTGGATTGGCGGCGCGAATGGAGAACAATTTAAAAGATACGCGCAGGGAATAACTCTCAGAGGACTCCTCAAAACTGCAAATGCCTATCTGCTGAAGATGTCATGCGGAAGATACGAGATGATATGCAAGCCCGATGACAAGGAACTGCTTCCACTGGCTATTGACCATCATCAGGGGGACATAGAGCGTCCTATATCGAACTTTTCCGGCGGTGAAACTTTCATGGTCTCACTTTCGCTTGCGCTCGGCTTGGCGCAGATGGCAAGCGGCAGGCTCCGCATTGACTCGCTGTTTCTAGATGAAGGCTTCGGTACGCTCGACAATCAGTCGCTCGACATCGCTGTGAACACTCTGGCGGAACTGCATCAAAGCGAGGGCAAGCTCATCGGGGTCATTTCACATATAGAGCAGTTGAAAAGCCAAATTTCGGCTAGGATCGAAATAAGAAAAATTGGCGGTGGCAGAAGTGCCATGGAAGGCGCAGGCGTCTCAAGAATTGACGGCACGGCAAAGTCACGAAGCGATGCTCCAAAGCAGGTCAGGCACAGATCAAGAAAATGACGAATATATTTTTTCATTTTAATAAATTCAAATTGTGAATTTATTTTCCTTGAAAAACTATAGTAGAATAGAACGCCGCGACGGCTCCGCAAAACTGAGGCTCCGAAGAGGCGTGCTCCCGGCTCACCAGCAGATCAGCCTCAGGCTGAATGCATATAGGACTCCCAGTATGTAGTGGGCAAGGATTACGCCTGCCAGACAGCGTTGCCTGTAAAAAAGCCAGCCAAAAAAAAGGCTTCCCGCGAATGTGGACACCATTGACTCCATCGAATAGAATATGTGGGTGACTGCGAAGAGAAGCGAAGTCGCCACTATGGCAATTTTTGCCGATGAACGCTCTGGGACGATCCGCGTGATGGATGTCTGTAGAAAACCACGCGCAGAAATCTCCTGCAGGACAACGATAGGCATGTACAAGACAAGCCAGGCAGGAGAGACCGGAGCGAATACTGCCTCCCCATAGAATGGCGAGCACGGAGATCCGACCAAAAATGCCTTCAGACCAATGCCGATCACCGCAAGCGGAATGCTGAAGAGAAGGCTTTCTCTGATTGAAGCCATGGCTCCATCCAAAGTAAGCCCCCGTTCCGCGAGAGGATGGCGGTGCAGCTTCACATATATAGCCGATACAACGAGTATAAGGATGTTGCAGGCTATCATCATCTTTGTCTTTGTCCATCCATCCAGAATCTGGTGGAAGAGCATCCAGTAGAGGGAGACTATGTAGGCGGCAAATATGATGAATATTCCGCAGAGGACGAATCCGCTTTCAGAGCGCAAGGCAATGCTTCTCTTAAGCTCGTCATTCTGGCGCTTCTGCTCCTCGAGCGCCATCTCGAGCAGATATTCGCGCCCCTCTATTTTGACAATCATAAGACCTATTGTTTCTGCTAGGTCCTCAAGCTCTGAAAGCCTAGGCGCAACCTCTGGGACATCCTTTCCGGTGGAAGTCATATCAAAAATTGATTTTGCCGCAGTGTAGTCGCCGGCGGCGACCTGACGTGCCGCTATGTTCAGACGCCCGAGATCCTCCCTGACACTTGCGCCATCTTCCCCGCTGGGTGAACGCTCTGCTTGCACAGTTTTAGCCCCTAAATTCCATAATTGCGCCTGAGATTGCCAAGTGCTAAATACTAAAGGCTAATTGCAAAAATATAATTGAAGACAGCCTGAAGGCTGGACAGGAACTAAGAGCGGAACTCATTGGACGGCTTGCCCAGAGCTTGTAGCTGGACGGTTATTATTCACCGGTTTTGGCTCCTATAGTTTTCCGGATAAATAATTTCATTTTTTTGCTGAGAAACTATATAAACTGCGCCAAGGATTGGGGAGACTCCAGTTTTGCCTTCAGAGAATTTGCGAATTTCGCGGCGTCTGCTCCGTCAACAATCCTGTGGTCGGCGCTCACTGTCATCTTCATGATGTCTCTAACTGCAATTTCCCCGTTTCTCACTGTCGGACTTGGAATTGCCGAGGAGACAGCGAGTATCGCAGATTCGCCAGGATTGATGATTGCGGCGAAGTTCTCCACTCCAAGCATTCCCATGTTGGATATGGTGAATGTTCCGCCTTTCATTTCATCTGGAGACAGCTTGCCCTTTCTTGCCTTGTCCGCCAGCTCTGCCACAGTTTCATGAATTTCATCCAGATCTTTCTTGTCGGCATTCCTGACGACCGGAACAACAAGGCCATTGTCGAGGCTGACTGCCACGCCAATGTTGATTTTCGACTTGTATCTGACGGTGACGCCGTCGCTTTCCGCGTTCATCATTGGGAATTCTTTCAATGTCAGCGCGCAAGCTTTGACAATGAAATCGCTTACGCTGAGACTGATCCCGTCCGCCTTGAGCTTTCCGCGCAAGCTTGAAATTTCACTCATGTCAACTGAGACAGTAACATAGAAGTGCGGAATATTGCGCTTGGAGTCAGAAAGCCTTCTCGCTATGCTTTTCCGCATGGTCGAGAGCTCGCGCGACTTTTCAAATGCCGCCGATTTCACATCTGCAAGAGTAATCCGACCGGCATCACCGCCGCCTTCGATTGAGAGAAGCTCCAGCTTCTCCTTTTTCGCAAGATTGAGGGCGGCGCCGCCAATCTTTTTCGCGAGATAGCCGCTACTTTCCAGATATCGTTTCACATCAGCTTCAGTCACTCTGCCTGCTTTTCCGCCACTTCCCTCGACCTTGGAGATGTCAATCAGATAGTCCTTTGAAAAGCGTCTTGCCCTAGGCGAAGGTCTCGGCGGCCTTTCAGTCCGAGGAAGGCGAGCGGACTCTGTCGCTTTTGCCTCCGGCGAAGGGGCGCTCTGCGCCTTGCCGGAAACTTTTTCCGCTTCCCCTGACGGAGAGAGGCTCTTTGCCATGTCTGATTTTGCATCTTTAGGCGCTGAAGGCGCTGGACTTGGCGCTGGCTTTGGAGCAGATGGGATTTCCGGAATTTTCTCATCAGGGCTTCCTATGACTGCCGCTACGCTCATGACAGGCGCTTCTACTCCGCTTTGAACTATGATTTTAAGGAGAGTTCCTTCGAACTGCGACTCGACCTCCAGGACAGCCTTGTCGGTCTCGACTTCGAAGAGGACATCGCCCTTGCGTATCTTGTCCCCCTCTTTCACACGCCACTTTTCTATCTTGACAGTTTCTTCAGACTGTCCCAGTTTTGGTATCGGAATGAATGTCGCCATCTTTAGCTTCCTTTCTTGTTCAGAGCCTTTCCATGATTCAGGCTCTTCCTGGTTATATCATTCATAAGTATTTGAAAATCATAACTATACATCATCATCTATGACGGCGCTGTCGAACTTGTCAGATCAGCTTTCTTGCCGCCGAAACGATGTCTTCAACGCTTGGCAGAAAGGCCGCTTCCAGCGAGAACGCCTGCGGAGCCACACCGTTCTTCGCGCCGATTTTGACCACAGGAGCATCAAGGCTGTCGAAGCAGTTCTCGACGATTCTGGAGACGATTTCTCCAGTGAAACTTCCTATGTCAACGCACTGGCTTGCGACAATGCATTTGCCTGTTTTCTCCACTGACGCGAAAACGGTCTCCCAGTCGAAGGGGACAAGAGTCCTCGGATCAATGACTTCAGCAGAAATGCCTTCCGCAGAAAGGATTTCCGCCGCCTTCAGGGAATCCGGAAGGGCGGGACCCCACGCTATAATTGTCAGGTCTCTGCCTTCCCTTGCTATTTTGGCCTCGCCGAACGGTATGAGGTATTCCTCCTGCGGGACAAGGCCTTTCACGTTGTAGAGGAGTTGTCCTTCGACGAATACGACAGGATTCTGATCGCGGATAGCAGTTTTTATAAGTCCTTTGGCATCATATGGATTCGAGGGATATGCGACATAGGTTCCAGGAATGTGGCAGAAGAGCGACTCGAGGGACTGCGAATGCTGTCCGCCATATCCTTTGCCGCCGCCGACACTGCATCGGATCACAAGCGGGACATTCATCTTTCCGCCAGTCATGTAGTGCCATTTCGCGGCCTGGTTGGAAATCTGATCGGATGCCATGAGAGCGAAGTCCATATACATGAGCTCAACAACAGGCCGGTATCCGGTCATCGCCATTCCAACGCCCGTGCCGCAGATGCACGCTTCCGATATGGGAGTATTGAAAACCCTGCCTCTGCCAAAGCATTCAAGTAGCCCCTTTGTAAGCTTGAACGCACCTCCGTAGTCTGCTACATCCTCGCCATATACGACAACCCTGGCGTCGCGCTTCATCTCCTCCAGTATCCCCTCCTTGATCGCATCGCGGTAGTTGATCCGACCTTCAGAATCGCGTTTCACAGTCGGCTCCGGCCCTCTGATGTCAATCTTTCTGTATGGAGCTGGAACGTCTTTGGAAAATTCATCCGAATACATGTATTTGATAACCTCTGCGGGATCCGGATCCGGCGATTCAGCGGCACGGGCGGCGGCAAGGGCGTTTCTTCTGGCAACCTTCTTTTCCAACGCGTCGAGCTCGGCAACGGAGAATATCTTTTCGTCCAAAAGCCTTCTCCTGAAACTTGAGACTGGATCCACGTCCTTCCAGCGCTCCTCTTCGTCCTTTGTCCTGTACTCGTTTCTGGGGTCGGAAAGAGAATGCCCGTAGTAGCGGTAGGTGTCAAGCTCGAGCAGTACCGGACCTTTTCCATCAAGAAGCATTTTTTTCGCACGGGCAAGAGCATCGCGAACAGCCATCACATCCATTCCATTGACGATCTCGGCATGCATGTTGTCATTGTCGAATCCTGCGGCCCTTCTAGCAAGATAGTCAACTCCGGTCACTTCGCCTTCTGCCCTGCCGGTCATTCCAAAATGGTTGTTGACTATGCAAAAGACAATCGGGAGCCCCCTGTTGATGCTTGTCAGTTTTTTGTTAGTAAACTGGTCTTGGGCCGCCCAATTTAGCGCCTCGAGAACGACTCCGTTCGCATATGCTCCGTCGCCGGCGAAACAGCATACGACTTTCCCCTTGTTATCCTGATTTATGTCTATTCTGCAAGTCATCGCCGCTCCTGTTGCGATTGGAACGCCGCCGCCCACGATCGCGTTTGCTCCGAGGTGTCCGACGCGGCAGTCGAATATGTGCATGCCGCCGCCTCTTCCTCTGCCGTAACCGCTTTCTTTCCCGAAAAGTTCCGCAACAGTTCTAAATATGTGATCCTGCATAACTGCTTCAATAAGTTCTTCGCCTGAGAGGGAGGAAAACTCCGGGCATCTCGCGCGAAGCTCTGCTTCGCCCATCCCCCGGATTGCAAAATAGCCTTTGGCTATCGAATCGCCGTGCCCTCTGTGAGTCGATGTTATGTAGTCTCCGATACCAAGGACAGAACAGGCACCGGAGGATGTAGCTTCCTGGCCAATCGAAAGATGTGTCGGACCGCGATATTCATAGCTTTTTACAGACTCGTACGCTCCCGTGCGAAGCTTGAGGATCATCTCCTCGAATTCCCTTATCATCAGCATTGCCTCGTATAAATCGAGAATTTCCCCGGACTTCATCGAGCCGGAATCAATCTCGTCCCGAATCATCTTAGAATAGCTGTAGCCTTCGATCGCCTTGAGCTTGACGGTCTTCTTCTTGAAATCCGGACTCAGATCGCTGTAGTAGTTCCCCATTGCATTCTCCTTTTTTGTGCTATTTCATTCAAAAATAATTTATTATTCCAGATCAAAATTACGCCTTGACAATTTTCACGCCTGCACGCATAAGCTCCTTCGTCTCCTTTGGAGAAAATTCATAGTCGCTGACAATGAAGTCAATGTCTGAAATATCTCCGCTCGAAGCGAAAGATTCCACCCCAATCTTTGTCCTGTCGGCAAGGAGTACGACGGCTTCCGCCCTCTGCATCACAAGCCCCTTGGTGTATGCTTCATCGGGATCCGTAGTCGAAATGCCTCTTTTCACTGAAAAGCCGATTGTTCCAAGAAAAGCTTTCTTGAATCGGAGAGATCCCAAAGATTTCTCCGTAAGAGATCCGACAAGCGTGCGGCTCAGCGCCCTCATTCTGCCGCCGACAATGATTATCCCATGACCGCTGTCCATGAGGGCAAGCACCGAGCTGATTGAATTGGTTACGATTGTCAGAGATTTTTTCAGATGAAGCAGTTTGGCAAGCGCAAGAACTGTACTCCCTCCATCAAGATAAATGCTGTCACCGTCTTCGATCATTGAAAGGGCGGCGCGGGAGATCAAGCTCTTTTCTGCCGCCAGACTTGACTCCTTCTCTTCGAAAATAGGCTCCTCCATTCCGGACGGAACGCCGACGGCTCCGCCATGCACCCGTTTGAGCCTTCCCTGCTTTTCAAGGGACAGCAGATCGCGCCTGACCGTGGCTTCGGAAACGTTAAGCTTCCTCGAAAGCGCCGAAATTGAACCTGCAGAGGAGCTTATCTCTGACAAGATCATGCTCTCCCTTTCAGCCGCAAGAAGCTTTCTGTTCTGAATATTCATGATGACATGTTTTGCCTTGTTTTGCAATATTATGACATGTTATGATTGATTATGCAAGGGGTATTGAAAGAAAAATTAAAATATTTCTGCAAGCTGGGAGGGACAGACTTTGATTGTTTTGATCAGTCGGGCGATTCGGTTTTGCTGTTTGCCAAAACGAATTTAAGCGCGTCGTCAACTTTACGTATTTTGAAAAATTTGATTTTCTCCTTTGCTTCCGGAGGAAGATCGTCCAAATCTTTCGCGTTTTTTTCTGGAATCACCACGGTTTTTATGCCGGATGCCATTGCCGCGATCACCTTTTCCTTTATTCCGCCAACGGGAGTCACTTTTCCGCTGAGGGTGATTTCTCCTGTCATTGACACGAGTTCCTTCACAGGGCGTTTTGTGAGCGAGGAGATCAGTGCGGTCAAAATTGTTATTCCTGCGGAGGGGCCGTCTTTTGGGGTTGCTCCGTCGGGAATATGGATGTGGAAGTCGTTTTGGGCAAAAATGTCGCTGTCTATCTTGAAGCGTCTGTAATTGCTTCTTGCGTAGCTGAATGCGGTCTCGGCGCTTTCCTTCATCACTTCTCCGAGGGAGCCTGTCAGCTTCAAATTCCCCTTGCCGGGCATGTAGCTGACTTCGACTGGAATTATCGAGCCGCCCGAGCTGGTCCACGCCATTCCTGTCGCTATGCCGATCTGGGCCTTTTTCTCTGCTTCGTCAAGAAAATATTTAGGCGGTCCAAGAAACTTTTGAAGCGAATTTTCGCCTATCAGCATCTTTTTTTGTGATTTTTTCTTTGGTGACTCGACTATCTGCCTGGCAAGTTTCCGCGAAATTTTTGCAATGCTTCGTTCGAGATTTCTGACACCCGCCTCCCTTGTGTATCTCTGTATGAGGGATTCCACTGTTTTTTCTGGGAATTCGACCTTGTCGGTGGGTAATCCGTTGTCTTTTATTTGCCTTGGCACGAGAAATCTTTTTGCAATTTCCTTTTTTTCTCCAAGGGTATAGCCTGGGAGATAGAGCAGTTCCATCCGGTCGAGAAGGGCAGGGGGGATGGAGTCGGTTATGTTTCCGGTAGCGATGAACATGACTGAGCTGAGATCGAAATCGAGCTCGATGTAGTGATCCATGAAGCTGTTGTTCTGCTGGGGATCGAGAACCTCGAGGAGCGCCGATGCCGGATCGCCTCTGAAATCCGAGCCTATCTTGTCAATCTCATCAAGCATGAAGACAGGGTTTGCGCTCTGCGCCTTTTTCAGTCCCTGTATTATCCGTCCAGGAAGCGCACCGATATAAGTCCTCCTGTGTCCGCGGATCTCCGCCTCGTCTCGAATCCCGCCTAAAGACATTCTGACAAATTTTCTCTGCATGGCCTTGGCTATTGACTGTCCCAGAGAGGTTTTGCCAACACCGGGCGGACCTATGAAGCACAATATCGGAGATTTTTTATCCTTTTTAAGCTGGAGGACGGAAAGAAAATCCAGTATTATGTCTTTAACTGTCTTGAGATCATAGTGGTCTTCGTCCAATATCTTCGAAGCCTCGAGTATGTCTATTCTGTCTTCCGTAAAGACGTTCCAGGGAAGCGAAAGAATCCAGTCAACGTAGGTGTGGGCGACGGAATACTCCGCGGATGCCTGGGGAATCGTCTCGAGTCTCTGCAGTTCCTTCTTTACCGCGGCTTCCGCCTTTTCGGAAAGCTTGACCGACTTCATTCTTTCCTCGAGGGCCTTGATGTCAGGATTTTTTGACTCCTCTCCCAGTTCCTTCTGGATCATCCGGAGCTGTTCGCGGAGGAAAAAATCCCGCTGGTTCTTGCTTAGCGCGTTGCTGACCTGCATCTGAATCTTGGAACCGAGCCGCAGAACTTCGACCTCCCTGTTGAGGAGTATTGTAAGAATTTGAAGGCGCGCCATCAGACTCGAGGACGCCAGCAGATGGATTTTTTCCGAAACGTTAAGCGAAAGCGTGTCGGCCATCATGTCAACTAGGCGTGAATTGTCTTCAATGTTAAGCACCGCAACCCGGAGCTCGTCAGGATAGAAGGGGGACGAAGACACGATCTCCTGATAGTGTGTGATCGCATTTTTCAGCATTGCCGAGACTTCGATTCCTGCTTCGACTTCCTCGCGGATTTCGCGTATTTTTACAGTGTAGGGTTCCTTTACAGAGAGAAGCTTTTCATAGTGAATCCTCTTGAGCCCGCGTACTAGTATGCGCACAGTGCCGTCGGGAAATCGGAGCATTTTAACGATTCTTCCAATCGTGCCCGTGGACGAAAGCCTCCTGTCCTCGACGGCAAAAGTTTCGAGCTCTTTCTCGTCGCTTATTCCTGTCGGAGGCTGAGGTGTCTGCGCCGGCTTGCATATTGGGAACAGCGCGACAAGCCTTTCGTTCGCGACTATGGTCTCGAGAAGGGCGATCATTGCTTTCGACTCGACGACCAAGGTGGCCAGCCCATAGGGGAAAACAACTACGTCGTTGAGTTCGATCATGGCAAGGCGCATGACCTTCTCAGTTGTTTTTCCCTCTTCCGGCAGGGGGGCTGAAGGCGGATCAAGTTCCGTGCCTTTTCTGTCAATATCCGTCTGATCTTTGTTTTCTGGCATCCTGTTCATCCATTCAATTTTTTAGCGGACCTATAATGTCCATGCACAAGCTGTGATTGCAAGCGGGGATTGAAGAAAAAACGCAACGGATGAATCTTATGAGCTTGGCTCAGTGAGGACGCCTCAAATCGGAGCTGTCTTGCATGGCTGGTGTCCTGTTTCCTAAATAACGATACTATGTCTCTTTAATAATTCAGATTAGTCGTTGTTGCACACCTTCAGGGTGCTGGAATTTTTGACTAATCTTATCCCAGC
>DYRX01000282.1 GCA_020718525.1 Victivallis vadensis | reverse complement strand
TCATTCCCTTGACGGGATTAGCCTTCAGCTCCTCCCGTGATTTGAACTCGACTGGCACTCCGAGCGCATCACCGACTATCATCCCGAAGAATCCACCTTCGATTCGATTTGTTTTATCCACAATATTGCTCCTTTTGATATAAATATACCATGAAGGATAGGACATCTTGTGTCATGACTGATAGGAATTTTGACTTTCATCATGCCGGACAATACATGCGGAGAAACAAAATATCAAGTGTAAAATGCGAAAAGGGGGAGGAAGACGGGATTCGTACGGTAAAGACAAAATCCTGATAAAAATAGCCTGAAAAGCGCAGACTTCTCCTGTCCCGGTTTCATTCGGTTTGAAGTGAATTATCAGAACTTGATAAACTTATCGGCCGCTATAGTTTTTCATTTTAATAAATTCAAATTGTGAATTTACTTTTCTTGAAAATATATATCAGGAATCAGTCGCTGATTCATGTGGGAAATGTTTTACGACATTTTCCAGACAGCCGATCCATTTTCCGATTTAACTTTTTTCCATCCGTGCATTTCAAGACGTTTGACGATTTGCGCAAATCAGTCCTTGCCGCATTCGGAAAGTACATGAGCGACGCGGCAGAAGTCATAAGAGTCATGAAAAAATAGTCAGGCTAACTCTTATTAGCATATATAACGGCTCTCATGCCGAATTTATTGCAAAGACATGGAACGCTTCTTCAGGATTATCTTCAGGCATGGTGAAAATGAAAATTCCTATCAGTAGGAAACCTATGGCACGGGCAGGGAGCCCGTGCCATAAAAATACAAGATTTGCCATCTTAGGAAAATCAGCCCAGAATCGCCTTGAGATCCTCGTCGGCGGAGCTGATCGGCATTATATTGAATTTGTCAACGAGAACCTTCAAGACATTCGCTGTGACGAAGGCGGGCAGAGTCGGTCCGAGACGGATATTCTTGACACCCAGCGATAGAAGTGTGAGAAGTATCGCTACGGCCTTCTGCTCGTACCATGACAGAATCATTGAAAGCGGAAGATCGTTCACTCCACACTTGAAGGCGCCCGCAAGAGCGACTGCAATCTGTATCGCAGAGTATGCGTCGTTGCATTGACCGATGTCAAGTAGTCTCGGGATTCCTCCGATGTCTCCAAACTCGAGCTTGTTGAACCTGTATTTTCCGCATGCAAGGGTCAGAATCACGCAGTCGGACGGGACTTTCTGTGCAAGTTCGGTGAAGTAGTTCCTTCCCGACTTTGCTCCGTCGCATCCGCCGATCAGGAAGAACCTGCGGATTTTTCCCGCCTTGACGGCTTCAATCACTTGTCCTGCAACCTTCATTACGCTGTCATGTCCAAATCCAATCGTGATCTTCTGCTCTGGGGAGTCCGAGGCGAATCCAGGAGCCTCGAGAGCGGCCTTTATTACTGGGGCAAAGTTGCCATCAGAGATGTGCGTGACTCCGGGCCAGGCGACAAGTCCGCTCGTGAATATTCTTGAGAAATAGTTTTCCTGGGGCTTCTGTATGCAGTTCGTGGTCATGAGTATCGCGCCTGGAAATGCGTCGAATTCCTTGCGCTGATCCTGCCATGCGCCGCCGTAATTACCCACAAGATGCTTGAACTTCTTCAGCTTTGGATAGGCGTTCGCAGGGAGCATCTCTCCGTGCGTGTACACATTGATCCCCTTCCCTTCCGTCTGCTTGAGAAGCTCTTCAAGATCCTTCAGATCATGGCCGGATATAAGAATCGCCTTTCCTTTGACAGGGGTGATGCGGACCTGGGTCGGCTCCGGATGGCCGTAGACGCCGGTATTGGCTGAGTCCAAAATTTCCATGACTTTGAGATTCAGTTTTCCACAGTTCAAGTTTTCGCTCACCAGCGTTCCAATGTCCTCCGGCTTCTCTGCCAGAAAACTCATGAGCCTGTGGAATTCCGCATAGATTTCAGGATTTTCATATCCCAGGATTTGGGCGTGATCGGCATAGGAGGCTGCACCTTTGAGGCCAAAGACGAGAAGCCACCTCAACGCACCGGCATCCTGACCGCCCGAAGCAATGTCCTTCTCGATTGAAACGGATTCGGCAAGATTGACCAAGTCACGCTTGTCACCAGAAATATTCACCTGCACCGGGCTTTTCACAGTTTCCGGCTCAAGACCTTTTGCGGCGCATGCATCCTTGTAGAGCTTCTCAGCCCTCTTCTTGATCTCAGCGGCTTTAGCGATGAGCGTGTATAGCCTTTCCGGATCGAAATTGACATTTGTGACAGTCGTGAAAAGAGCTTCGATCACAAAGACATCAATTTCCCTCTCTCTAGCGCCAAGCTTCGACGCCCTGTAGGCATACTGGGAGATTTCCTTCGCCAGATGCACAAGGAGATCTTGAAGAGCCGCAGTGTCCGGATCTTTCCCGCATACTCCGAAATTAGTGCATCCGCTTCCTCTTGCCGTCTGTTCGCACTGATAGCAGAACATTTTCGCTCCTTTTGTTGTTTGTTTATTCCTCAGCCTTGAATCATGACCAGATACATCTTGAAACTCTGCTTCGCCGAAACGCTGTGGGGTTTTCCGGCAGGCATCAGAAAAATTGTTCCAGCCAGGGCGGAAAAACTTTTTCCAGCGACAGTGAAAGCCCCCTCCCCTTCCAAAATTTGAACAATTGCATTGTACGGAGCCGAGTGCTCGCTAAGGCCCTGTCCGGCATCGAACGCGAAAATCGTCGCGCTTCCAGCGTCCTCATCAAGAATTGATTTGCTTACAATCGCCCCTTTCGAATACTGGACCAGATCCTTCAGCGATACAGGATTCGCATTGATTTCATTTTTCACATCGCTCATAGGTCCGCC
Organism: Victivallis vadensis; assembly: GCA_020718525.1. GTDB lineage: Bacteria > Verrucomicrobiota > Lentisphaeria > Victivallales > GWF2-50-93 > DYRX01. The sequence goes on along the minus strand of DYRX01000282.1, from coordinate 2,459 downwards.
TCCTTTCATGCTTGCTTTATTAAACCGCCTTCGATTCCAATGACAATCACGTTAAATGACAAGTTTTTTCCAGATGCTTCAAGCGCCTTCTTCGCAATCGCTGTCATGCCGCCACAGCAGGGCACCTCCATGCGTGCAACATTTATTGACTTGATATCGTTGCGCCTTATGATTTCTGCAAGTTTTTCCACATAGCCACTGCAGTCGTCAAGCTTTGGACATGCGAGGACAAGCCTTTTCCCTGACAGAAGCCTGGAATGAAAAGCTCCATAAGCGAGCGGAACGCAGTCTGCGCAGACAAGCAAGTCCGCCTTGTCCCAGTATGGTGCGGAGACTGGAACAAGCTTCAGCTGAACCGGCCATTGCCTCAGCTCAGAAGGGGCATCAGCTACAGGCGCGACTGCGAAATTCGCAGACTTTCTTGAAAAGTCGGCGACTCTCATGCCAGGGCAGACTCCTGAAGCAGTACTCTTCGGCAAGATGGGTTCTGAATGAATACTTGGGTGCTTGACTTTTTCCAGATGCTCCTTGACCGCCTCGTGGCTGAATTCCTCCGCATCACGCTCTTCAATGCTGATCGCCCCGACCGGGCAGTCGCCGAGACATGCGCCAAGGCCATCGCAATATTGCTCGCGGACAAGCTCCGCCTTGCCATTTACAATTGCAATCGCGCCCTCGGCGCACGCACTGGCGCAAAGCCCGCATCCATTGCATTTCTCCCTGTCTATCTTTATTATATTCCTTTTCATTTGCGCCTCCTTCCGGCTGACTTTGCCTTTGGCTTATCCTCATCCTTCTGAAATAAATTCATAACGTCAGAAACCTTTGTGTCAGTCAGATAGTCCGTCAATTGGGCGTTTATCCTGCTAACAAGATCCCCTAGGACGCATCTTTTCAGACAGCAGTTCCGCTTGGCGAAAAGGCAGGTGTCGAATTCCAAATTTCCTTCCATGATCTCATAAACCTCTTTGAAACTCAGTTTTTCCGGACTTGCCTCCATTGTGAATCCGCCGCCCGGCCCCTTCACAGAATTTAGGATTCCCGCCTTCACCAGCCTTTGTAGAACCTTGGACAAATGATCGTATGACGATCCGAGCTCCTCGGCAATCTTCCACGCTTCGACACGCTCCCCTTTTCTTGAAGCGACAATCGCGCAGGCATGAAGCGCAAGCGCAAATCCCTCCGACAGTTTCAGCGACTTCTGCATTTAACTTTGCCCCCTCTCCGCTTAAGATTCTGATTTCTCCTCCGGTCCGCAGAGACCAGGGAGATTTTTTTGTATTTCGGTACTATTATACTATTTTTATGCCATGAATGCAAGCGCGCAGACATATATTATTTATAAGTCATTGATTTGCAAGGATATTTAAATGCGGACAACATTTTTTTACTTCGTGTGCTTTGTGTCTTCGTGTGAGATATACTCTTTTAGGCTGAAAATTGTCGTTTTGGCGGGCAAGATTTGGGAAATGCACCCGGCAGTGCAAGATGGCATTGAGAATCACGTGCGTTCATCATTGACTTTGGATTTGGAAACGTTTATACTACGCAGAAAGGCTTAACAGGAGCTTGCGTTGAGTACCAGTTTTTCGAAAATGACTGCTCAAGAAATACATAGGCGGTTCAGAAGAGATGCCGTCGTTGCGGGGTGGAGACGGAAACCAGCAGGAACGACACCTGAAGCCATATTTGACGGAACATGGCAGGGAACGCACGAATTTCTGCTTGAGATTGCATGCCAGGCGGAGGCTGAACACAAGAACCGTCTCAAAGAGATTTCAACTGAAGCCGGCGCTAAAAAATATGCCGTAAAAGTCCGGCGTCTGATTCGCAGCCTGAGCGGCATTTCTGATTTTTACAGGGCAAATGCGCCGCTTAGCCACAGGATTTTATCTGGCTACTGCACCAAAACCTATCGCCTTGAAAAGATCATTCTGGAGACACTGCCAGGCCTTCATGCAACTGCAAACTTGTACTTGCCTGCAGATATTCCTCCACCATATCCTGGGATACTCTATTTCTGCGGACACTCACTGAATGGAAAAGCACACGATCAATACCGGCTCAGGTGCATAAATCTTGCGATGAAAGGGTTCGCGGTTCTCATTCACGATCCACTGGGGCAGGGAGAACGCGACGAATACGTGGACATTTCCGACGGGCGCAGAACTGTCCCCAGAGCCTGCCGCATGCACGGCGCAGTTGGCGATCCAATGTATCTGAGCGGACTTAGTTTGGTGTCTCTGCGTCTGCATGATGCAAGACGATGCCTGGACTATATGCAGAGCCGAAGCGATGTCATCTCCTCGAAAATCGGAGTGGCAGGCTCCTCGGGAGGCGGATGGGAAAGCCTCTGGCTTGCCGCCATTGACAAGCGGGTCAAGGCTGTGGTTTCATCCAATTATTTAGTCGCGTCACAAATTGGAGACCTGACTAGAAAATAGATCACAAGAGGTCAT
>DYRX01000038.1 GCA_020718525.1 Victivallis vadensis | reverse complement strand
TGGGAAGGCAAATACGACGAGTTCGGAAACCGCCGCGAAATCGAGATCGCCGCTTGCGCTATGCCCCTCCAGAAAGTCGAAACCATTGACGAGCCGAGAAGCAACGCCGAAGGCTCCGGCCAGCTCGAACTATTCGAGAAAAAATCAAAACGCCTCGATGACTTCCGCAATATGCTCGTCTGGGGCGACAATAAGCTTGTAATGGCTTCCCTACTCGAACAGTTCAAAGGCAAAATTGACCTCATATACATTGACCCGCCTTTCGACGTCGGCGCGGATTTCACTATGAATGTGCCGATAGGAGACGAAGATGACACTATCGAAAAGGAACAATCGGCTCTTGAAATGGTAGCCTATAAGGACACTTGGGGAAAAGGGTCTAATTCTTATATGCATATGATTTACGAAAGGTTCCTTATTATAAAAGAATTATTGAATGAACGTGGAAGTGTGTATGTCCATTGTGACTATCGAGTAAATAGTATGATCCGCCTAATCTTGGATGAAATATTTGGTCGGGACTCATTGATCAATGAGGTTATATGGTGTTACAGAGATAGGGCAAATCGCAAAGAACATTGGAATCAAAAACATGATACGCTTTATTGGTATTCAAAAAATGCCGGGAACTTTACATTTAATATAGATAATGTTCGCACTCCATATCGTCCTGAATATGTTATTAAATTTAAGTATGAAGACGAAAAAGGAAAATACTATATACGAGGAAAAAATATCAAAGGGAGTCCTGTCCGGCTAAAAGATGGCCTCACTCCGGATGTCGAATCAAAATATCCTGATCTTACTTTTAGGCAATACTTAGAAGACGGTTCGCCGCCACTGGACTGGTGGGAAATGCCAATTTTAAATAAAGCGGCTAATGAAAGAACTGGATATGCAACTCAAAAACCGGAACAGCTTGTTGAACGAATTATATCAGCATCTTCAAACGAAGGCGACTTGGTGGCGGATTTTTTCTGTGGTAGCGGGACGACTGGGGCGGTGGCGGAGAAATTGGGGCGGCGATGGATTTTGTGCGATCTTGGCAGGTTCGCGATTCACACTACGCGGAAGCGGATGATCGAGATTCAGCGCAAGCTCTATTCCGAGGAGAAGCCGTATCGTGCGTTTGATGTCTATAATTTGGGCAGATACGAGCGGCAGTGGTGGCAGAAGGATCGCCTCAAGGGGATGGAGGAGGAGCATCGCAGAATTGTCTTGGCGTTTTATCGCGCCGAGGCGTTGTCGAATCCGGTTTCCCCGTTCCTGCACGGTAAAAAAGGTGCCGCGATTGTGAGCGTTGACGGAATTGACTCGATCCTTACGTTTACCGAGCTCAAGGGGATTGTCGAGTCTGCGAATCTCGCGGGCGCGAGGGAGCTTCACTGTCTCGCCTGGGAATTCGAGATGGAGCTCAAGCGTAACGCCGAGGCGCTTGAGCATGAGTTCGGCATCAAAATAAAGCTGATCCGAATCCCCCGCGAGGTCATGGAGAAGAACAGGCGACCGGGGATTGACAATGTGCCTTTCTTCGAGATGGCGACGCTTTCCGCCGAAACAATCATAAGAATCGAGGGCGGAGTCAGGATCGCCGATGTCCGGCTTACGAATTTTCTGCCGAGTCTCTCGGAAGCTTCGAGCAAGGAGCTTGAAGCTCTCAAGGAACGGGCAATTAGAAACGGCTTTGACTTCATTGATTTCTGGGCGCTCGATTTTGATCACAAGGACAACCAGCCATTCAGGCATCACTGGCAGGACTACAGACTGAGGAAGGACCGCTCCTTGAAGCTCGAAAGCGACTGCGGGCACCGCTACGAGGACAATTTGCAACACAAAATCTGCGTGAAAGTGATAGACACCTTCGGCTGCGACACGTCAATCATTCTCGAAGTCCCGGGGGGCGGTGTAAAGAGAAAAAAGAATTAAGAGCGAAAGATACGAAAAGAATACAAAAGGAGACATGCTATGGCAAAGCTCAATTACAATGAAGATGGAAAATTAAGGAGTGTGGTGCTGAATCCGGAGGAGTATCAAGAATATTTGTCATTGAAATCGAAAGCGTCAGAAAGTGATAAAGGGAGCTCGGAAACAGAAATCAAAGATATAAAAATCTACAGGGGAAGACGTTATGCTAAAGGATACTACAAGGGATACAACCTTTTTTGTGTCTTAAAAGGTTCAAAGGCGAGCGGATCTACAACAAGCAGTTTCGACAGGTCTTTCAATTCTGTCAATTTAAGAGAAACGCTTATCAAGGATGGAGTTCTTGCCAGGAAAACCGTATTGGAGGATTACGAGTTCACAACTGATTACGTTTTTAAAAGTCCGTCAGCCGCGGCAAATATTATTGATGGTAATCCACGCAGTGGAACAAGCACTTGGGGCTTTCCTCCAAAAACATGAAAATGGGATGCACCCATGTCTGAAGAGAACTTCATTGTCAGCAAAGAGGCGCTTGAGCCTTTATTCATGCCTTGGGATTTTCCGAATGCGTATCGTGAGCGTTCGGATGAGGACGGTTCAGCGCCTCGGATAGTTAATCGTCGGCGTCCGAGTCCGCTTGCGCTAGCGAACAATCTTCGGGCGGAACTGCGCGATTTCAGGGATTCGCACTATGCCGGTGTTTCTGAGACGAGCAGGGAGCTTCTCAATTTCTGGTTCGAAAGCGATCACGCTGTCGAGACGAAGTCCGGGCTTATTCTTCCGTTCCGCTACTATTTCTGCCAGCGCGAGGCGATCGAGACCCTCGTCTATCTTTACGAGTCTCGCGAAATTCGCAGTTTGTCATCTTTGACTGCGAACTTCGCAGGCGCTGATGCTGAACGCAAGGCTTTAGGAATTGACCCCGACGAGGACAAATGGGCGAAATACGCCTTCAAGGTGGCGACAGGCGCTGGCAAGACGAAGATCATGTCTTTGGCGATAGCATGGAGCTATTTTCATAGCATCCGGGAGGTGGACAGCGATCTTGCAAGCCACTTTGTCGTCATTGCACCGAATTTGACGGTTTTCGAGAGGCTCAAGGAGGATTTTGCGGATGGAAAAATATTTGACAGAGATCCGCTAATTCCTACACACTGGAAGAGCGACTGGCACATGAACGTCGTTCTCCAGGATGAAGCTTCCGGCGCGACGGCTGGCGGAACAATCTATCTTACGAACATTCATCGTCTTTATGATCCGGACAAAAGACGCGGAAGGAGCCAGTCAGAGACGCAGGGGTGGGCTGGTCCTGACGTGAACCGTGCGAAGGCGCTTGACACCGGAGAGATTTTGAGGGAGAGGATCACCAGCCACAAGCGTCTGATGGTATTGAACGATGAGGCACACCATGTCTGGGATCCGGACAGCGCCTGGAACGAAGCCATCACGTATCTAAACGAGCAGACGAGGAAGCGGAGCGGGAACGGTCTTGTTGCACAGCTTGATTTCAGCGCCACGCCGAAGGACAACCACGGGAATCATTTCAAGCATATCGTTGTTGACTGCCCGCTTGGGGAGGCAGTTGACGGCGGCATCGTTAAAATTCCGATCATTGGGCGAGGGCAGAGGCTCGTTGAACAGCCGTCGGACAATGCAGGAGTCCGCTATCAGAATCACCTGCTTTTAGGCTACAAAAGATGGCTTGAATCGGTGAAGGAATGGGAGAAGAGCGGTAAAAATCCGCTTATCTTCGTGATGTGCGAGGACACTGGAGCGGCAGATCAGATTTCAACAGAACTCAACAGCAATCCACTTTACTCCGAACTCAACGGAAAAACGGTGAATCTTCACACCAACTTGAAGGGGAGAGTTGTGTCGAGAGGCTCAGGGCAGAACAAGGTGCAATACTTCAAGGAAAGCGACAAGGATATCAGCGACGAGGATCTGAAGGCGTTGCGCGAACTGTCGAGGCGGCTGGATGAGGACAGCAGTCCCTACCGATGCATAGTCAGCGTCCTCATGCTACGCGAAGGCTGGGATGTCAGAAACGTGACGACGATTGTTCCACTGAGACCCTACAGCAGTAAGGCTAACATACTTCCGGAACAGACGCTTGGTCGCGGGCTTCGCAGGATGACAGAGCCTGGGCAGGCAAATGAAACAGTCGCCGTCGTCGAGCATGAAGCATTTTCAAGCCTTTACAAGGCACAGCTCGCCCAAGAAGGGCTTTTTGTCCAGGAGAAGGATATTGATGATATAAGTCCGACGACGGTCACAATTTATCCGGACAGGGCAAATAAGAAGATGCCGGAGCTGGACTTGCAAATTCCCAGACTTGGCGCGGCGCACAGGATTGTTCCCGTCCTCGAGGCTTTGACAGTCGGGGACATAGAAATGGAATTCAGAAAATTTCGGAAGCTTCCGCTGGGAAATACAGTTAGAGAGGAAGTGGAGGAATACGAGGGGCGGCATCTTTTCACCAATGAAATAGTCGAGCTGATGAATGTCAGGCTTCCGTTGCTGGAGAACGGCTACACGGCAGTTTCGTTTTTCAGGGAGGAGCTCGAGAAAGTCTGTCAGATATGCGGGACGCATTCGGTGCTCGCCCCCCTCATTCAAAATTTTCTCGAGGAGATTCTTTTCACGGAAAAGACGAGCCTGCTCGATCCGCGTCTCTGCTCTAGGCTTGCCAGCTCGGACGTGAGGGAACATGTCCGGGCAGTCTTTGTCCCAGCCATACGGAAAAAGATAACTAAGACGGAATCGCGGCTGAAGATCGAGGAGGCGCGCCCTGTTTCAGAATGGAGACCATTCCAAGCATCCCATTCGCCCCGGAAGCCAGCGCAAAGTGCCGCAAAGACGCTGTTCAATCTCGTCCCTTGCAACCGCTCGCTTGAGGTGACATTCACAGCCTGGCTGGACAAAGCGCCAGACGTTGCATCTTTTTGCAAGAATGCCGGACCGCAATCTTTGAGGATAGATTATATTGCGCAAGCAGGGAGGCTTGCCTTCTACACTCCAGATTTCATTGTCAGAAAGAAGGATGGCAGATATTTATTGGTCGAGACGAAAGGCAGGGAGGATCTGGATGTGCCTGCCAAAGCGAAGGCGGCGAACGCCTGGTGCAAGGCGGCATCTGCTAAAACCTGTGTTTGGAACTACCTTTATGTCTCTGAAGGCATCTTCGACAGGATGAACTGCCACTGCATAGACGAACTTGAAAGAGCATGCCATCCCTCGCTTGCCTCCCTTCTCGAGGAAAAGAACAGCGGACAGATGTTTCTTTCTTTTGACGACAATATTGAAAACCAGGACGGATGTGAACAGTTCCTGGAATTCATAGATAAATCGGACTTGCTGGCGCTGTCTGAAAAACATGCCTCGAAAATTCGCCAGGCAATCGAGTTGTTCAGGCACTATGAGAACAAAAAGGATTTGATATATTCTCCGGTGTTAACTCCTCTTTTGGGCTCCATTGACCTGCTATGCGAGGCATTCATGGCTGACAGGCTGGACAAGCATCTGCCTAGAGGATTCCAGGAACAGAAAGACTATTTCCAGCCATACATGGGAAATATGGATGCACGGAGACGCGATTATTTGAGTGCCAACGCCGAAAAAATCAAAAAAATGCTGATATACAAATCTGCCGTCATGCCAATAGGAATTTTAAGATTCTGCCTGGAATATGCTAGGTCAAATGATGATGGACTTGGCGGTATTTTCGCAACGATAAGAAAGGAATTTGGGGGACATGAAAAGAGCAGGATTTTCGATTCCCTAAGCGCGGTATATGATTTCAGGAACACATATGTGGCGCATCAGGGAAAAGAACTCAAAGATTTGGAAATTGCCAGAAAGGCATTGAAAGATTGGATTTTGCTCATCCTGCTTTTGTACCGGCGCTGAATATTGAAAGTCTCGAAATCTGAATCTTTATCAATTCCTGTTTGATTTTGATGAAAGCTCAAATACCTTAACTTTTTCACCCAATTGCGCTTGTGGGAAATATTTTGCGGCGCATAGACTCCGGTCCAAAGCTAAGAATTTACGGAAAAGGAAGCATGAGTTCCGAAGATATTGGCGTTCCCAGACTCAAAGAGGATCCAGCAGATTCTCTTGAGTGTCCCTTTTGCTCGGTGACGATTCCCTGGACAAAAAAGTTGGAGACTGCCCCCTGCCCAAACTGCTCTGCCAAAATTTACTATCCGATGCGGCTGAAGGAATACGTTCTCTACAAGCCACTAGGAGGTGGAGGTGCAGGACAGGTTTTCAAGGCGTTCAAGCCTGGTTCTCTGGAAAGATTTGCAGTGAAGACGCTTCTTGGCGAAAGGCGTTCCGACTTGCGCGGAGCCAGCCACATCATAAACGAGGGCAAGGCTGGAAAGCAGATCGGCGAGCACAGGAATCTTATTCCGGTCCTCGATTTTGGAGAGGACGGCGGAATTCCATACATCCTCATGCCGTTCATAGCCGGCGAGAGGCTTGATCATTACATCCAAAGAAAGAAGCGTCTCTCAGAAATGAGGGCGCTCAACATGACAAAGCAGATCGTTGACGCGGAAATTTTCATCGTCTCGAAGGGCTATCTTTTCCGCGATCTGAAGCCGGAGAACATCATACTCGAGCCGAACGGCGATCTCAGACTCTTCGACTATGGTCTCTGCATTCCGAAATCGGAGGCGGCGGCAAAGGATTTTGTTCCCGACGACTTCGAGGGATCTCCGTTCTACATTCCGCCGGAGAGGATAGTCGGCGCGTCCGAGGGAGAATACAGCGAAATATACAGTCTTGGCATGATTTTGTTCCATATGCTGAAAGGGCATCCGTACTTTTCAGAGACTGAAATTGGCGAGCTCATCTCGAAGCATGTCAATTCGCTGAGGACCCTGAGCGTTCAGGGACTGCTGAAGAACTGCTCGCCGCAACTTGTTGCGATGATTGACAAGATGATAGCGAGAAAGCCGGATGCGCGATACCTTGATTTTGCGTCTTTGAACAAGGATCTTGACAACGCAATCGCCCTTGTTTCCGCAAGCGCCTCGGTTCAGCTTAGGGGAATGAAAAAGAGCGGTGCGCGGATCGGGGAAAAATGATCGAAATTGCCATTATTTTTGGAATTGTCTATTTCGGGATGATGCTTGGGACACTGCCCTTTCTGAAAGTTGATCGTTCCGCCATTGCCCTGATAGGCGCAGTCGCCCTCATTTCCAGCCATTTGATAAGCGCCGACACTGCGATAAAATCGGTGGATTTCGGGACTCTCGCCCTTCTCTTCGGGCTCATGCTCGTTTCCATACAGCTCGAAATGTCCGGCTTCTACGCCTGGATTGCCGCAAGGGTCTGCCACAGCGACTTGTCGCCGCCGGCGCTTCTTGCGCTTCTCGGCGCGCTTTCCGGCCTCCTTTCAGCTTTTTTGACAAACGACGTCATTGCCGTCGCATTCACGCCAATCGTTCTCGGGCTCTGCATATCGAGAAAGCTCAATCCGGTGCCGTTTCTTCTGGTTCTGGCATTTTCAACCAATTCGGGGGCGATCGCAACTTTCATCGGGAGTCCGCAGAACATGCTGATATCCCAAAAGCTCGAAATCAGCTTTGCGAAATTCGCACTTTACACTTCCGTCCCTGCGCTGTTCTCGCTTTTCCTCGGCTGGCTAGTAGTTTTCATGCTCTACAGGAAAAAATGGAATTTAACTGTAACAGCTTCTGACAGCGGACCTTGTGTCAAAGAGTGCGCAATGGACAGGATCGAGACGATCAAGGGGCTGGCTGTAGTGGCGGTGGTTGTTTCTCTATTCATGTTCACCAATCACAACCGGGCGCTGGTCGCGATTGGCGCGGGAGCTTTTCTCCTGCTGAACGCGCATTTCCAGTCGAGAGTAATGCTCCACAAGATTGACTGGAATCTTCTCATCCTGTTTTTTGGACTTTTCGTCGTCAACGGCGCAATGCAGGAGACCGGACTGCCGAAAAAGTTTGTCACGGACATGGGAGCCTGCGGCTTCGAGCTTTCCAATCCGGGAATCATGTTTATTGCAACGAGTTTTTTGAGCGACATTGTTTCCAACGTTCCAGCGGTTATATTGCTTCTGCCGTATTCGGAGAATCCGCTTTCCGGTCCGCTCATGGCGATCGCAAGCGGCCTATCGAGCAATCTCATCGTAATTGGGAGCATGGCGAACATCATAGTCATTGATGCCGCCGCGTCGAAGGGCGTCAAAATCTCGTTCTGGGATTTCTGCAAGGCCGGAATTCCTGTTGGCTTGATTTCGCTTGCGGCAGGCGCCGCCTGGGCGACCCTCGTGAATGCACTTGTAAAATAAGACATGGACTCAAATTATCAGCGGACAGATGAGCGACGAAGTCAAAAAGGAGAATGGCGGATTTGGCAGACACGCTCTTGCCGGCTGTGTCTCTGTCCTTCTTCTTCTTGCTCTGATTTCCGCAGGAATTACCATCTACCTCGCATTCAAGGCGGACAAGACTCAAAAGCCTGAATTCATTGCACAGGCGGAAAAGACTCTCGAGGAATCCGCCGGAGCAAAAACCCGGGAGGCTGAGCCCAAGCCTGAGAGCAAATACGACATTGATCAGACAGTAGGCGCGCTCTACAGCATAGAAAAGGCTCTGGCGGAAGCCAAGTCCTTCGAGGACTTGACCAAGTTCGTCGTTCAAAAGGATTCCGAACTCGTCGCCCCTGATGTTGCAAAGCTCAAATACCGAATATTCGATGTTTACAAGGACTTGATTGACTCCCGGGACAAGCTTGAAGATCTCAATTCCCTTTACAATACGGCGTTCGGAGGCGTGGGAGATATTGTTGGTCTGATGGGGGCCGACCCCGCGACCGGTGGAATTTCCATTGACCGCGAGCAGATCAAGAAGATCTGGGAGAAAAGGGTTTCCGAATCCAAACTGCGCCAGCAATATCAGAGCAGGCTTTCGAAGTCCCAGGACAAATTCATTGATCTTCTTTTCGATTTCGCCAGGCTGAACGAAAAGTACAGCGCGGAGTGGGACAGGCTATGCTCGACCAGAGACAGGGCGTATCTTGCATTCCACGAAAAGAACTGGGACGAAATGGCGGCGGCGGCGGCGCAGGCGATCGAAATATCACCCAACGAGAGGGAGGCGCATATCCTTCTTGCATTCGCCCTCCTTGAAAGAGGCGGGGAGACGGATGCGTCCTCCGCCAAGGCCATAGTCGAAAAACTGCTTTCGAACAGCAAGGGACAGAATGCCTCAGCATATCTTTTGAGAGGAATGATGCTCGCCAAGGAGGGAAAGACCGAGATGGCGAAACTCGACTTCGACCAGGCGGCTACATATTATCCGAAACAGCAGGAGGAGCTTGAAAACAGGCTAAATCTCTACAAAAGACGCCCTTTTCTCAACAAATCCAAGGAGGGTAGGGTCATAATCAACTCCTACAGAGGAGTCATGTCGGGCGCGGGCAATTTCAGCCCCGATTTCCAGAAGGCAAAGATATTCCTTCAAAATGGAGAGGAAAGGAGGGCTAAAGACAAGATTTTCGATCACTTCATGAGGAGAAGACAGCAGGGGCAGTGGGACAAAGTCTTCACAGATTTCCGTTTTTGCAGAGAACAGCTCGGCAGAGAAAATTTTGGAATTGCCGAAGATGGAAATCTTGACATAGGCATAGAGCCGGCATGGATAGGAAACGGAATCACTCTCACCGTCAACAACCGGAGCGGCGCGGACATCCACAATGTCAGCATCCTCCTATGCGTCCGCTTCACAGACATGTTCAGGGGAGACTATCTCACATTTCCGTTCGGCAGTCCTGTCGCCCTGATTCCCGCTGGAAAATCAGTCGTTTTTGGAAAGGAAAATATTTCCGAGATTACGGAAGATCTTCTTGGACAGGCGAGAAAATGGAAGGATGCGATAGAGTTTGGCGCGGTGCTCATTTCGGACGAGCTGGTCACCTGGACTCCGCCAATGCGCAGTCCGGAGGAGCCGGAAAAGGCGCAGAACCTTCCCGCCGACGAAAGCAGAAAGACTGGAACAGACAAGGCAGTGGAGCTGATGGACAATGTTATTGACAAACTCAAAGACAGTATAAACGTGAAATGACGCCAATGAATTTATTTTCTTCAAATCTGCGGGGATTCACAATATGAAGCATTTTTTGGGAACTGCATTATTGGCCTCTATTGCCGGGCTGGCGGCATTCGCCGACGACGCGCAGATCAAAATCAGAATCGGAGATGTCGAGGGTAATCTGACGGACAAGGAAATTGTAGTTCCCGCCAGCGAAAGCGAAGAGAAGGCAAGGCCGGCGCCGGAGCAGGAGCCAGTTCACAAGAGCGGCAAGGCACTTGGACAAATATTGGATTCTCTGGAGCAGGAAGCGCCCTGGCTCGAAAGGCGCATTGCGGACGAAGATGAGAAGATGCTTGACGCCGCGCTCAAGTCTCTCGACAAAAACATCAGTTTTAAAAAGACGGCCTTCAGCGAAGCGGAGCAGACTCCGTCGGGGAAATACCGCCCTCCGCTCTTCATAGGAGGACAAAGGGAGCTCTATGTCAGGTTGGATTCCTTGGATTCTGCGAATTTAGCAAATCTCGAAGAGGATTTTCAGGCGCTTTCAAGGCTTGGTAAAAAGCCGATCGGAGCAATCATTGATCTGAGAAACTGCTCCGGCGGATCGGCGGGCGAAGCACAGCGGCTTTTCTCATATTTCTCGGAGGGCAAAACCTCGCCAGCCGATTCAAATGCTCCGGAAAAAAAGCAGGATCTCATCTTAAAAAATCTCCCAATGATCGTTTTGACCGGAGAAAAAAGCCTGGGCGCTTCCGAGATCTTTGCTGCCCTGGTTAAAAAAAGCGGAAAGGGGCTCATAATTGGCGACGAGACCGCTGGAAATCCATTCCCATCGAGAACTGTTGAAATATCAGGACTTGGATTTTTGAGATTTCCGCAGGTAGCGGAAGGCTTGGAAGAGATCGGCACGTCCTCGGTTTCTCCGTCAATAAGAATTTCAAAATCCGAGCAGATTCCCTTTGAGAAGCTTGCAGATGAAATCAGCTCTGAAAAAAGCGATCCGGCGCTTAGGGCCGCAAGCGAAATGCTCGCATGCTTCAACGAGCTCCAAAGCGCGAAAATCAGGAACAGCGCCAAAGATTGAGGCTTTTTCTTATTTGTGCAATCGAAGGAAAAGATCGGACATATCGCTAGAAAAACATGCAATGCCAATTAGTTTCATCGGAGCTGTCAAATCTGATTAGGATGCTCCTACATGGCTTTTTTTCTATATTCCGGCAACAGGCTCGAAGATCTCGCCGACAGGCTGATTGAAAAATGCGGCGAACGCCGTGGAGATCTTCACGCATCCCTTTTCCGAAGCGAGATTGTCATTGTCCAAAGCAGGGGCATGGAAAAGTGGCTCCGGCTGAGAATCGCTGAAAAAGAGGGTGTCGCGGCAAACATATCCTTTCCCTTTCCAAAGAGCTTCATCTACGACAGCTTGTTCTCGCGGGCTTTCGGAATCTCCAAAATGCCCGCCTGCTTCCAGCCAGAATCAATGGCTTGGAAAATAATGAAAGTCCTTCCAGAGCTGATTGCCCAGGACAAGTCCAGCATCTTCAGTCTGCCAAAATCTTATCTTGACCAGGGGGCTGGCGTCGGAGACGCTTCAGCAAAGCTCAAGCTCTATCAGTTGTCCCGCAAAATTGCCGATGTCTTTGACCAATACATGATCTATCGTCCGGAAATGCCGCTGAACGGCTGGGCTCTTCCGGACGGTGAAAGAAGGCTTGATCCTTCGAAGATCGAGTGGCAGAAAATCCTCTTTGAAAAAATATCAGAGGAAGCGGAAGAGCTCATTCCTCCCAAGCTTTTTCTTGATTTCATCTCGACGCTTGACGAAAATGGGAGCTGTTCTGAAAAACTGTCTTTTCCGGAGCTCCCAGGCAGAATTTTCGTCTTTGGCATTTCTGTCATGCCGCCAATATTCGTGAAGCTCTTCAAGGCCCTCTCCAATAGAATTGACATCCACTTTTTCCACATGAGCCCATGCGGGGAATACTGTCCAGATTTGGAAACCGAAAAAAACGCCCTGACAAGAAGCAGAAAAAAAGACAAAAGCATTGAAGAAATGCACTATGACATTTCAAATCCTGTTCTGGCTTCCATGGGAAAATATGGCATGGATTTCAGAGATCTGATCACGGGAATTCTCGGGGATTTTGAGGAAAGATATTTTGAACCTCCGGAGGGAACGGATCTGCTCTCTCTTCTCCAGCGCAACATAGTTTCGCTGGAAACTCCTGAAAAAGTCTCACCTTCCACCAGTCTCAACATACAATTCCACTCCTGCTACAATCCGATGAGGGAACTAGAGCTTCTTTACGACTGCCTCCTTGATCTGATCGAAAAAGACGGCATCAATCCCAAAGACATAGCCGTTGTCACTCCGGACATCTCGCTCTACGCGCCATACATCAAGGCCGTCTTCGATCTGCCGGAAGATCCGGCAAATCCTGGCGAGGTAAAAAAATATATTCCCCATTCGATCGCGGACAGAAAAATGTCCGCAGAGAGTCCAGTGTTCAAGGCTTTCACCGGAATACTGGACGCTGAGAGAAACAGATACTCCGCCGCCGCCATAATGGATGTGCTTGACACGGACGGGGTACGGGAAAAGTTTGGGCTGAACGCATCGGAAATATCATCCCTGAGATCTTGGATTGCCGATGCCAGAGTTGTCTGGGGCGTTGACGCCGAAGACAGGCTGTCGAGGGATCTTCCCCCTTTCGAGGAAGGCTCCTGGCGCAATGGTCTCAGAAGGCTTTTGCTCGGCTTCGCGCTGGGAACCGAGGAAAATGCGCAAAGCTACGCCTACACGGACGTGACGAATCAGAAAGAGCTCCGTATTTTTCCGTACGACAAAATTGAGGAGGGCAATGCGATCGCTCTCGGGAAGCTTGCGAATTTCGCAGAGATGATCTTTGACTTCGGGAAATCACTTGGAGAGGAGCGCGGAGCCGCCGAGTGGAGCGATCTCTTCCAGTCTCTCCTTGACGACTTCTTTGTTCCAGCCGCAGGCAATAAGAACGAACTAGAGTGCCTCAAGGAGCAGATCAGGAAGCTCGCTCTCGTGGAGACCAGCTTTGGCTACGACGAAAAAGTTCCGATCGAAGTTGTCAGAGCCTGTCTCATGGAAAAATTCGAACAGGAAAGTGCAGTCGGCGGATTCATGCGCTGTGGCGTTACATTCTGCGAAATCCTCCCGATGCGCGGAATACCTTTCGAGGCAGTCTGCATGATTGGAATGAATGACACGGCCTTTCCAAGGCAGTCCTTGCGCATCGGATTCGACATCATTCAGGACTCTCCCCAAAAATGTGACAGAAACCTGCGCCTTGAAGACAAATATCTCTTCCTGGAATCTCTGATGTCGGCACGCAAACGACTGCATGTCAGCTACATAGGACTTAGCATGGATGACAACAAAGCACTGCCTCCGTCCGTGCTGGTCAGCGATCTCAAAGACTATCTTGTCCAAAAATTTGGATGCGCTGAAGATGACATTTTCACTGAGCACAGCCTCCAGGCGTTCAGCTACCGCAACTATGTCAGCAGTAGCGATATGAAAAGATTCAGCTATTCGAAGGACAACTTTGACGCGGCGAAAGAGCTTCTGAGCGCTGGCGGAAAAAAAACTGCGCATGTCTTCTGGCCCTTCGGGCTGAGGACAAAATTTCCCGAGGAAATAACTCGTATAGACATTGATCCGCTGATAAGATTCTTCAAAAATCCGGCAGAATACTTTCTCAAGAACTGCCTGAAACTGAGACTGGACGAAAACAGAGACGGTAAATTCAAGGACAATGAGATTTTCTCAGTTGCAGGCGCGGACAGGCGAGCTCTGACCAGAGATCTGATTGCGGTGCAAAGCGGTGATGTCGAGCCGGATCCCGGCTTCGGAAAGCAGTTCTTCAGCGACTCGAAGGCAAAAGGGATATTGCCCGTCGAACCCTTCGCATCAGTCGCATTCAAAGGCATTTTGACTGAATCAGAAAAGTTGTCAAAGCGCCTGAAGACGCTTTCTCTGAACTGCCGACGCATCGGAAAATTCCATATTTCCATTCAGATCTCGGAGAAAATAGTTCTCTCGGGCAGTTTTGGCGACTTGTATGAGAACAAATCAAATAACGCAAAACGCCAACTGCTCTCTTTCAGCGGCAAGGAGGCAATGAGGCATCTTTTCGAGGGCTGGATTCGCCATCTGGCTTTGAACGCGGACGGAAGAGCCGCAGTCAGCTATTTAATCTTCGATGACCCCGAAACACCTCGATTCTTGAGCGCAATGGATTCGGAAGCGGCTCTTGCCGAACTGCGCAAGCTTGTTGAAATATATAAAGAGGGGCTGACATACCCTCTTCCATTTTTTCCACAATCGTCAGCTGAATTTGTAAAATATATAAGTGCCTGCAGTGGTATCGAAGTGGAAAAGCTTTCTCTTGAAAAAGCTGCCAAGCTGTTCGAGCCCGATGACTACAACGAATGGAGCGAATCACAGAACAGCTACATAAAATACTGTTTTTCGGAATCCTTCTTCAAAGCGGAAGAGTTCCGCGAACACCGCAACGATTTCATGGAGCGCGCAAAGACCCTGCTTCTTCCTTTGGAAAATGCTTTCAAGAAATCCAAAGAGTCCTCTTCTGACGAAGCTCCGGCCAGCGATAAGAAAAAATCGAAGGGGCGGAAGGAACAAAAGTAAATGTCCAAATTCATAGTCATGTCATATCCGCTTCAAGGCGTGAATCTCATCGAAGCCAGCGCTGGCACCGGCAAGACATTCTGCATTCAGAAGATTGTGCTCAGGCTTGTACTTGAAAAAAACATGCCGATCGAGAAAATTCTTGCCGTGACATTCACCGAAGCCGCGACTGCAGAGCTCAGGGAGAAAATCCGTTCGGAGCTCTCGTCCGCAATGTATTTCTTTGACGCAGACAATCCGAAGGACATTGACGATCCAGGGACCAGAGAGTACCTGAAGGAATTCAAGGATAATGATGAAACTGCCCAGGATGCGCATTCAAAGCTCAGAGTTGCCATCTTGAACTTCGACATGGCTTCCATACATACGATACACGGTTTCTGCAGGAGGATGCTCAACGACTGCTCCTTTGAATCAGGAATAGCCTTCGACACCGAACTGCTCAGCGACCAGACCCGTCTCACAAAGTCAGTTCTTGAGGATTTCTGGCGCAAGACATTCTATCTCAAATCTCCCCTCCTTGCCGCCGCAGTCGAAATGCTTGGCATCAACATGGAGAAGCTGTCAGACATTTCAAACGAACTGATGAAGCCGGGAATAATGCCTGACAGAATTTCCAATGAGAAGATCTTGACCTCGGTGGAATCCATTTTCAAAGACATCGTCTCGATATGGAAAAGCGACGGATCCAGAATTGTCGAGATCATAAAAAACTGTGCCGATGCAAAGATGATAAGCCAGTCCAAGGACAATTTCCGCGAAGACAATCTGGAGGCAATAGCCGCCTCGCTGGACTCCTTGGTGCTCAATTGCGGATCCGGTGTTTCAAGTCAGGACATTAAAAATATCCTTATGTTTTCCGAAAGCTCTCTGAAGGAAGTAAGAACAAAAAAAGCGACCAGCAATGATTTCAGCGTACCCTCTCACAAATTTTTCCAGACCTGCGAAAAACTGAACACAGCGCTTCCGTCGCTTGCGCTCGATATCAAATCCGCCCTTTATGAGGAGATCAGATCGGAGCTTCCACTCAGAAAAAGGTCAGAAAATGTCCAGACATTCGACGATCTCCTCATGCTTCTCAGGGACGCTGTCTCCCGCAGTCCAGCTCTAGTGAAGATCATACGTGAAAAATACGGAGCCGTTCTGATTGACGAATTTCAGGACACGGATCCTGTCCAATATGAGATTTTTGAAAAAGTCTTCGTCGCCGCCCACGCGCATTCAAGCGAAACTGCCTCTCCAATCTTTTTCATAGGAGATCCCAAGCAGGCGATTTATTCCTTCAGGAGCGCCGATGTGTTTACATATTTCAAAGCAACAAAAGGCGTCACTTCAAAAAATATGCTCGATACAAACTTCAGATCGGAAAGCCGGCTCGTAGAAAATCTCAACTCCCTTTTTATGCGCGACGATATGCCGGAATTCAATCCGTTCCTTCTTGGCGAGATGAATTATTGCAGGGTCGAAGCAAGTCCGGACAGCAAGGGAAACAGGCGGAGGCTCGTCATTGAGGGCGAGGATTCGGACGCAGTCAAAATCTGCTGGAAAAGCCTTTCTGAGGAGATTGGGCTGGAAGATTCCAGGAAAGATGTCTGCCGCTCGGTATCAGCCGAAATTGCACGGCTTATCTGCCTCTCGAAGGACGGCAAGGCGTATTTTCTGACAGATGGCGGCAATCGCGAAAATATCAGCCCCTCCGACTTTGCCGTGCTCACAAGATCAAACAAGGAGGCGTCGCTGATAAAGACGGCTCTTGAAAGGGATCATATTCCCGCAGTCCTTCAAAATACAGGCTCAGTTTTCGACACGGAGGAAGCCTGGCTTATGGAAATATTTCTGCGCGCCTCTGCCGATCCTGCAAATTCAGGACTCCTTTCGGCGGCGCTCGGCTCGCGTCTCTTCGAAGTCGGCGCAAAATGCCTGTGCCCGGACAATTCAGATCCGGAGCTTAAAAGACTGTATGAAGCCTGGAGCCGAAGATTTCAGGAATACAACCACATGTGGAAAACCCATTCATTCATGCGCATGTTCCGAGCATTCCTGAACGAAAGAAGTCTCTTTCCGGACGCATGCAATGTCCGCAGGCGCATTTTGAATTATTCCAGCGGCGAGAGGACGCTTACAAACATTCTTCACATCGCAGAGCTTCTGCATGACGCTGAAGTCTCCCTCAAGCTCGGAATGCAGGGGCTTCTGAACTGGCTCTCCGAACAGCGCTCCGATCCGGATGAAGGGAACGATGCGTTTCTAATGCGCCTCGAACGAGACGACGAAGCCGTCAAGATAATGACGGTGCACAAGAGCAAAGGCTTGGAATTCCCGATCGTCTTCTGCCCATTTGTCGCGCACAGAACCAGCAAGAGGAGCAAGCCGAGATCAAAGAATTTCAAGCCGGATGAAGACTTCGTCTATCACGACGATAAATCCGAGCGATTCATGCACTTCAACGCCGATGAGACCGGCGAGAAATACAAGAGGCTGAAACGCGAAGACCTTTCAGAAATGATGCGCCTCTTCTACGTCGCGCTTACCAGGGCGAGAAACCGCGTCTATGTCTATGGCGGAAAGATCAGGAACATTGACCACACCGCTCTCGGCTACCTCTTCTGCAGTCCATCTCCATCCGGAAATGCCGGAGAGATTTCGGAGCTGGACAACTATCTCGCAGAAATTGACAATATCAATCCCAGGAGACGGACGAGCACCGAACTAGTGGAGCGGATCGAAAAAAATCTGAAGTTCAAAGTGAACTACCCGGAGCCAGATCCGAATTTGACATATTCCTATGTTCCAGAAAATGTCAGCCTCGATCCCTCCGAGAGAGTCTTCAAGGGCTCAATAGACTCCTCCTGGAAGATTTCAAGCTTCTCGTCTCTGACAAGATCCGCGCACGAGCTGGACTACCAGAACAGGCTAGAAGACGACGATTTCTCTGCGAAGCCATCTGCCGAAAGATCCGACGCCACGCAGTCAAGCAACAAAACATTCTGGGAGCTGATTCCGGAAGGCTCAAGCGCGGCAGATCTTGGAAACTGTGTGCATAAAATGTTCGAAATCATAGACTTCAGATCAGACGACAATGCAATAATGGAGAAAATTCTGCCAGTTCTGAAATCTTATTTTCACAGAAATGGAATATTCGAGCATCTGCTGGAGCCTGCCGTTTCAATGATCAGGAAATCCCTCTCAAAAGAGCTTCTTCTTGGCGGCGAACGGATAAGGCTAGAAAAGATTGGAGCCTGCGACAAAGTATCTGAAATGGAATTCCACTATCCTGTCGAGAGAAGTGATCTCGATAAAATGGCAAGCGCCTTCGGAAAATATGCCTCTCATCCTCAAGTCCGGGAAAACTATCCTCAGCATCTGAGGAGAAACTGCAACTTTGCGCCAATCTCCGGATTCATAAATGGAAAGCTTGATCTTGTCTTCAAATCGGGCGACAAATATTACGTGCTTGACTGGAAGACAAACCTCATATTCGAGAACGACGAGGAGTCTTATTCATCCGATAGCGTGACAAGCAAGATGATCTCAGAGCACTACATTCTGCAGTGCGGAATATATGCCAAAGCGCTTGACAAGTTATTGACAAAATATGTGAGCAATTATGACTATTCCGCCAATTTCGGCGGGCTTGTGTATCTTTTTCTAAGGGGATTTGCTGGAAGAACTCAGGGAGGAGACATAGATGGAGTCTTTTTTGACAGGCCAGACAGAAGACTGATGGAGGCATTGTGAAAATTCATGAGCAGGGCAGATATCATGAAAGCTAAGATATTGGGTCTGAAAGGGAATGGCGAATTCAATGCTATTGACTTCCAATTCGCAGATTTGCTATGCAATATTGCTGGCAATGCCGCCACGGAAACTCTTTACCTGTCGTCAATGCTCGCCAGCAAGATAACCCTTGATGGAAGGCATATATGCATAGATTTGACGAAGCACGCCGGAAAAAATCTTTCTCAATGTCTTGGAGACATTGACGATAAAAACAGGCTGGAGCTGGAAAATATATTATTGCCAAAGGATGCGGATGCGTGGAGGGAAGAGCTTTTGCGCTCACGCATCGCGGGCCCCGCCGATGCGCAGGACGAAAAAAGAACTCCATTGGTCATAGACTCTTCAAATCGGCTCTACATCTACCGCTATTGGGACTATGAGCGAAGGCTCGCCAAGGCAATCGTTGCAAAAGCCGCCTTCAAGGGGATTGACTGTCCGGAAAAATTGGGACGCCTCATTGATGAATATTCAACATGGAGAACTGAAAGAGACAGATCTTGGAAAATTGACCAATGGCAGATCCTTGCTGTCTTTATCGCTCTCAGAAACAGGTTTTCCGTGATCTCAGGCGGACCAGGAACTGGCAAAACTACAATAGCCGCCGCGCTTGTCTCTGTCCTTTTGAAAGAAGCTAGATCATGCGGAAAAAACATCGAGATAGCCGTCTGCGCTCCAACTGGAAAGGCGGCAGTGAGGATACAGGAATCCATATCCGGAAGCCTGCTTCCCGCCGTCCGCCAGACCGGCGAGATCGAAGCCAAAACAATACACAGACTGCTTGGCTACATCCCAAATTCGCCATATTTCAGGCACAACACGAAAAATCCGCTGAGCGCTGACGTTCTCATTGTGGATGAATCCTCCATGGTCTCCCTGCCGCTAATGGCGAAATTGATAAGCGCCTTGAAACCCGAAGCCAGGCTGGTCCTGCTCGGCGACCAGAACCAGCTCGCCTCCGTCGAGTCTGGCGCCATTCTTGCAGACATATGCGCCGCCGTCAGGATCAACTCCTTTTCGGCGGAATTCGTAGGGGAATTTGCGAAATTCGCACCTTCTGCGCCAAGACCTGCTCCTTCCTGCCAGGCAAGCGGACTCTCCGATCTTGCAGTCTCCCTTGAGATCAATCACCGCTTCAAAGGGGAGGGAAAAGAGAAAATCGCGGACGTCAGCCGCTTCGTCAACGAAGGCGATGCGGAGAACGCCCTTTCTGCTCTTCCATTGCATCCGGAATTCCAGGACTGCCAGGAAATCGGAACGACTGAGATGCACCACATCTGCAAAATTCCTCTTCCCGACAAAAGGGATCTTAAAAAGATTCTGAAGAAGATAGTTGAAAAATCCAGCTATTCTTCCTTTCATCATGCGAAAGACATCAGAGAAGCATTCGATATTTTCAATGAATTCAGGGTGCTTTGCTCGAACCGCAAGGGACCTTTCGGGATGGAGCGCATTAATTTTCTGATAATGGAAATCCTCTCCGAATTTGACGGGGCTAATTCGGCAGGGCGCACAATACATTGCAAGGGATCTCCAATTCTAATAACTGAAAACGACTATGCACTGAAACTTTACAACGGCGACACGGGGCTTGTCTGGCGGGATGATTCAAATTCGTCGGAAGGCGAACTGCGCGCATACTTTCCAAAATCGGATCAAGCAGGTGAATTCAATTCCTTCCCTATATCGCGCCTTCCGGAACACGAGCTTGCCTACGCGATGACGGTGCACAAGGCGCAGGGATCCGGCTTCAAGCGAGTGCTCGTTGTTCTTCCTGACAAGCACAATCCTATACTCTCCAGAGAGCTCATTTATACCGCAATAACCAGGGCAATGGAGGAGGTCAATCTTATGATCAGGGACGAAGTTTTTTCTCTGGCCGTCAAATCTCAGATGGAAAGAAGCTCCGGGCTTCAGGATCTTTTAATAAAAAATAAGACATTTTTCACGCCAGATGCAGAGAATCTCTCGCGATAAATTGCAAAATTTGTTGAAGCTCCCACAATCAAATTTCAGCCCTCGATACCTTCAGACATCCTGAGCCGTATGGGGAAAATTATAATCATGTGGAAAATACACATGTTGGATTTGTTTCAATCGGGATCGCTATCGGAAGCGATGCATGGGAATAATATTCGATCCCGATTCCGACCCCGATACCGACCTGTCTGTGTGCTCGCACAGGCAGAAGGCTGAACACCAACGCAGAAAAATTTGACAGGCGGAACAGCAACACAGCGGTTTTTTCTGATGGGAACGCCGACATCCTGTCGGCACTCTCAGATACCGAGCTGGTGCTCGGTGTTCCCAGGTGAAAGCAAAAAAAAGGAGCGCGGTGTCAGCCGCGCTTTTTAATCCGGAGTCTCAAAGCGGCGCTCACACGCCCGCACTCCAAGGATTCGCTTTGCGAATAAAAAATCGGCCGCTTTGCGGCGGTCTATCGGGAGAAATTACCCCGAACCCCCTCTTGCGCCGCCTTGCCGGAAAGCCCTGCTTCGCTTGGGCTTTCCCTGCCGGCGGCTCCCCTTTTTATCTCAGGGGAAAAGGAAGAATATCCCTCACTGATC
>DYRX01000573.1 GCA_020718525.1 Victivallis vadensis | reverse complement strand
TGTCTACGTGTATATATACAAACTGATGACGTCACTGCAAGTCTCCATGGTGATACGTCATCGAAATTATTCCTGAAATGTTGCAGAAGTTATTGCGGAACATGGATTATTGTTGAATTTAATCTTTATCGTTGGATTTAATGGAATCAAAGTTATTTCCGTGCGAACTTTGTTCAACTAGCTTCGCTACCGACGCAGGTAGACGCAAGCATTATGTGTACGAACACCGTAAGAAGAAAACTAAAGCTGGCCTAATGGATTTGTCGGAGAGTGAGATGCAGAGATTGGTGGACAAAAAAAAGGAGCAGCAGCTTCTTCGCAAACGTCATGCAGATGCTCCTCTGGATGGGGCGATGACCCGTGGAGCCGCCTCAGATGTCGGCAAGCAGGGCGAGGAGTCTGGAAAGGAGAAATCATCTGAAATTAACTGTAAGTTCCAGCTTCCTACTTTGCCGATTCCTCTTCTCGCTCAGTCTCCTCTCTCAGCTCGTTTCTCCAGTTCAACAGAATAGCCCTTCAGTTACTGGTGCAGCACCGAAAAACTATGTGGAAAGTCTTGCATTAACAAATATATCGTCAGCTGAGGACAGTTCTGCCCTCGAGAAATCGGATTTGCCGTCGACTTCGGATAGAGCCAACTTGTTTGATTCGTTCGCTGCCAACTCAAACCAGTATGAATCCTATGAGATAGGAGAGCCGGCGACACCTCGTTATAATGCTACAGATGACTCCTTAGCGGAGGTACAGAATGAGCTACAGGATCTACTTGGTCAGCAGTCGATTGCCTCTGCTCCGGCAGCGGATATGCTAGGAATCGCAATGTCTCAACTTACAGGAGTTGCTGTTGGTTCGATTCCAGAGTGTTCGGGTAGATGCAGCACAGCGTCTGGTGAGCCAACTCTATCGATGGCTTGGCCATCTGCGCTGGAAGTTGATCCCTTTATAGATTATATGTGCGCCATGTCGGCGTCAGCTGATAGTTCAGATGTTACAGCGGAGGTTCAGGCCAACGTCTTTCTGTCTGAGGAAGAGAAACGTGCAATAGAGTTCTCCTCCCGTATGCTTTCCAGTGCCTTTCAGCTCGGAGCGCAGCAGCTTTTCCATCGTCTCACACAAAATCGTCTCGACGGAAAAACCAGCGAAGAAAGCCTTTCAGATTTGGAACGA
>DYRX01000572.1 GCA_020718525.1 Victivallis vadensis | reverse complement strand
GGTGCAACGCGCTGTCAGAATACGAAGGACTCGAGCCGTTCGCATACATTGACCCTGACTTCAAGACTCCTTTCAGGTGCGTCCTGAACCGTATGCATCGGGAAAAATGGAATGAAAGACCCGAAATATATCTGAAATGGCAGGCTGACGGGTTTCGCCCGGCGACAAATTCCGAGAAGGATTCTGCCAAAGGCTTCTTCGTTGCAAGGACATATGGGAAGACAGCTTCAGATGCGAATTCCGCAGTCGAGCAGTGGAAAAAAGAATTTATTCCCTTTGATTTGAAAGAGGCTTCCGGTGCTCCGGAGCTAAAGATGATTTCAGTGCCGGCAGGAAAATACCAGAGGAAAGATGGCGCAGAAGTGAAGATAGGCAAATTTTATCTTGCTGAGACAGAAACAAGTTTTTCACAGTGGAAAAAGGTCTATGCTTGGGCAATCGGCAAAGGATATGTCTTTGATCGGGACGGAGATCTCGGAAGCATGGACTGGAGCGCTGACAATGCTGTCTTTTCTCAGGATGAACCCGTGACTCAGGTCTCGCACATAGACGCGATCCTGTGGTGCAACGCGCTCTCGGAAATGGAGGGACGCACAGCGGTTTACTACACGGATGCAGAAAAGACCAAGGTCTATCGCAACGCCCACCGATTCCGCATCGAGAACACAATCGGAAAAGATGCCCACTATAAGCTTCCAGATAAAGGAGAAGAGAAGATATACGTCAAATGGGATGCCGACGGATACAGACTGCCAACCCAGTGGGAATGGGATTATGCACATCGGGCAGGTTCAAAGAATGCGGCTGGATTTCCGTGGGGACAGGAGAAGACGGGCGAGCATGCGAACTTCGCAGAAAACAGCACGGACAAAACCGGACCAGCAAAGGCAAAGAAGCCGAATGCCTTCGGACTATATGACATGGCAGGCAATGTCTTCGAACTGACAATGGGAGGCGGCGAATCATATTATATTAACGACAACCCAAGAGACGATGGAACTCCGCTTCTGTTGGGCGGATCCTTTAGGACTGATGGTCCGGAAATTGTCCAGATGATGTCTATGGGTGGCCAGCCAAAGTCTGCGATGAAATCGTCATTGGCGCGCGCCTACCCGGAAATAGGATTCCGCGTCGCAAGATACGATGCCGGAACTCATCCGCCCGAGCC
>DYRX01000281.1 GCA_020718525.1 Victivallis vadensis | reverse complement strand
ATTTTTGAAGGAGAGGCTGTCGAGCCGACATTGGACAGAAGCAAAATGTGACGCTTTAGTTTTTCATTTCAATAAATTCAAAATTCGGCTTTATGAGCCTTTTTGAGCAGGCTCTACTGGAGCTCCATCTGCGGAAGTCCAGCAGTACTAGGAAGTTCCAGAGCTTCGTTGCGGTCAACAATTCCCCATCTTCTTGAGAAGGGCCAAAAGACAAATAACGCCCTTCCTATTATATTCCGCCTCGGAACGAAGCCCCATTCCCTGCTGTCGGAACTGTTCGAGCTGTTGTCGCCCATCATGAAATATGAATCTTCAGGGACTTCAATTTCTGCGAGATTCGCAAGACGTCCGACCGGCGTATGACCATGGTAGCCGCCTTTCCATGAATAGACCCTGTTGAGCTCTTTTATTCCAAAACTGCTGATTGGCATGAATCTTTCTGCTCCCTGCTCCTTCACATGGACTTCGCCATTGAGTATTTTAAGAGTGTCCCCCGGCATGCCAATCAGCCTTTTGATGTAGAAATACCCTCTATCTCGGCATGGGAGATCTTCGGTGACGAAAACAGTCACGTCCCCTCTGTGCGGCTCCCGGAAATGCAGAGAGAAGCGGTCAACAAAAAGGTGGTCGCCCAAGACCTGCCATCCATCGCAAAGTATTTCTCCCTCTTTGTACTCTCTTGTTGCCATCTCGACGAAGGATGTATCGTCCTTGACCTTCATGGCGTATCCAAGTATCTGCTTCGAATCGCCCGGCAGATCGTAGTTCGTGTCGCCTATTCTGAATTTGGTTCTGGGAAGTATAAGAAAGCTGTTGTATGTGCGAATGCTGTTGAGGTCAAACCTTCCATCTCTCTTCACTTCAAGATAAGCCTTTCTGGCGGAATATATCCAATAGTTTACAAATGGCTGAAGATTTGGAACGGCGCTGTCTTTTTGGACATAGTGTATGCCAAAAAGGGTCGGCTGCATACTGCTGGTCGGGATCTTGAAAGGCTGAAGATAGAGTGCGCGTATTCCGAAGGCGACAGAAAATGCGACAGCCAGAATGTCGGCGTATTCGCGCAGAACTGGATAGCTTTTCTTGGGGAAGATCTTCGCGGCTCTCAGAGGAGCTTTTTCGATGAAGCTGTCCACCGCCGCCGGATCGGACACCGCGCCGGACATGCCCTTCGCCTCCTGGATAAGCTCTCTTGCCTTCTGCTTCGAAGACTCGGCGAGGACATCGTCATTGACGTGGAGAATCTGCTCGAGATTGCCGATCATTTCCCGGAGCTCTTTTTTCCGGCTTCTTTTTTTTAGAAACTCGCTGAAACGCGCGAACATCAAAGTCTCCAATATTGATTTGCGGCGGTCCGCAGAGTTGAAGGCCTATGAACCGGCTTTGAGTATTTCGACAAAGGCTTCCTGGGGAATATTGACCTTTCCGATCTGCTTCATGCGCTTTTTCCCCTCTTTCTGCTTTTCCAGAAGCTTTCTCTTCCTGGTGATGTCTCCGCCATAGCATTTGGCTATCACGTTCTTCCTCAATGCGCGGATGGTCTCCCTGGCGACGATCTTTCCGCCTATTGCCGCCTGAATTGCAACTTGATAGAGCTGTGGAGGTATGACTTCCCCGAGTTTTTCAGCCAGCGCCTTCCCTCTTGAATGGGCGCTGTCAATGTGGACAATTGTCGAGAATGCGTCCACTGGTTCGCCATTCACAAGCATATCCAGCTTGACCATTTTGTCCTCGCGATATCCGCTGAGCTCGTAGTCCATGCTTCCATAGCCGCGCGTTATTGATTTGAGCTTGTCATGGAAGTCTATCAGCATTTCACTCATCGGCAGATCGCATGTTAGAACCACGTGCTTGTGGTCCGCCGATTCGGTCTTTGTGCAAATGCCTCTCTTCATCATTATGAGATTCATCGCGTCGCCGATGTACTCGTTTGGAAGCATGATTCTGGCGCAAATGATGGGCTCCTCTATTTTCTCGATCATAGTGGGATCGGGCAGATGCACCGGATTGTCAACGTCAATCATCTGTCCATCGCTCTTGAAGACGTGGTATATCACGCTCGGATACGTGGCGATGATGTCCATTGAATATTCTCTGCGCAGTCTCTCCTGTATGATTTCCATGTGGAGAAGTCCGAGAAAGCCGCATCTGAAGCCAAATCCAAGCGCCGCCGAGGTCTCCGCCTGATACGAGAACGCCGAATCGTTGAGCTGGAGTTTTCCCATGCTCGCCTTGAGCTGGTCGTAGTCCTTTGTGTCTATAGGATAAATGCCGCAGAACACGACAGGCTTGACATCCTTGAAGCCCGGGAGCGCCGCCTTGCACGGGAATTTCGCGTCGGTCATCGTGTCTCCGATTTTCGTGTCGGACGGACTTTTGATGTTCGGAATCACGTAGCCGACAGAGCCTGCGCCAAGTGAATCAACCGGCTTCATTTCCGGGAAAAAACAGCCGACCTCCTTGATTTCACTTCCGAGTCCCGTGCTGAAAAAGAAAACCTTCTGTCCCTTGGAAAGAGATCCGTCAAAGACGCGCACAAAGCTGACGACACCCCGGAAAGAGTCGTATGTGGAATCGAAAATGAGACTCCGGCATGGAGCGCCCTGATTGAATTTCGGCGGAGGAATTTTGGCTACAATAGCCTCTAGCACCTCCGGAATTCCAGTGCCGTCCTTTGCGCTTATGAGAAGAACGTCGTCCGCGGATATAGCCAAAATCTCCTCGAGCTGTTCTTTGCAGAGATCCACGTCCGAAGCAGGCAGATCAATCTTGTTGATGACCGGTATGACGTGAAGTCCGTTTTTATGGGCAAGATTGACGTTTGCAACTGTCTGCGCCTGCACGCCCTGCGTCGCGTCAATGACAAGCAAAGCGCCCTCGCAGGCGGCGAGAGATCTGCTGACCTCGTAGGAGAAATCCACATGGCCGGGCGTGTCAATCAGGTTGAACTCGTAAGCTTTGCCGTTTCTAGCGAGATAATTCATCCTGACCGGATGAGATTTGATTGTTATTCCGCGCTCACGCTCCAAATCCATGCCGTCGAGAAACTGCTCGACCAGCTCGCGCTTCGCCACAGTCTTGGTCAGCTCCAGAAGCCTGTCCGCCAAGGTGGATTTGCCATGATCAATGTGCGCTATTATTGAAAAATTTCTGATAAGATCCGAACTCATTCGCGATTCCAATTCTCAAAGTATTGACGAAAAAGATGTCTCCCAAACTGCAAAGCCGCAAAATATAGCCCGTCAAGTCCGAAATCCAAGCCCTCAAGCTACGTATTCAGTAAACTACGTTCGTTTACTGAATTCGTACTAAAGTCTCTGCAGAAAATGAAAAAGAGGGGCATCTTTTTGAAATGTGCATCGTTTTGGGATTGAAAAATACCTTATCCGACAGCAAATTGGGTGAAAACCCGAACAGAGGTCTTCATGTCTTTTCTTCAGCTATTCATTCTTTGGGGCTTGCCGCTATGCCTCATCCCAGTTCTGATCCACCTCTTGAACAGATTCAGGCACAAGACTGTCAAATGGGCGGCGATGGCATTCCTGATGCGGGCTGAAAAAAGTTTTGCTGGGATGGCAAAACTGAAAAATCTGCTTGTCTTGCTGTTCAGGATTCTCGCACTGCTCTTCCTGATTTTTGCAATATCTAGACCACTGCTTGGCGGACGACTGGCATCCCAGCTTGGAGCCGCGCCAAGCCATCTCTTCATCATCTGCGACAGGTCAGCAAGCATGGCATCTCTTGCTCAAGGCGGCAAAAGCATGCTTGAATCAGCAAACAATCTCCTTTCTGAAAAACTCGAAGCAATTTCGGGGGCTGGCGAAATCTTTCTTATGGAAAGCGAACAGTCGTCGCCAGTCAAGGTTCCGGCCGACATGCTCAATGAAACCGTGTCTAAAACTGGCCAAACTTGCGCCGGTGCCAAGATGCCGGAAATTCTTCTGGCAATCATTGACTTCATCTCGGCGAACAAAAAGTCGGCAAACAGCGAAATCTGGCTTTCTTCGGATGCGCAAAACGGCACCTGGAGAAAAAATGATCTGCTTTGGAAGGAAATCGCGCGGAAAGCCGAAGCATTGGATCAGAAACCTGGCATCCGTCTGATATCTGCAATCCCGAATAACGAAGAAAACTACTCCATTCGCATCGGGGGGATATTTCCATCTCCCAAAAAAGCAGACGAAGCCGAGATCTTTTTTCAGATCAGGCGAGGCGAGAACCTTGCCGACGAGACGGAAATTCCAATCAGCCTTGAAATTGGTGCTGAAAAAAGTCTGATTGTGGAAAAATTTTCCGGATCTTCCGCGGATTTCAGGGAAAAGGTGCTTCTTCGAAGCAATCAGACTAAAAACGACTCTCCTCTGATCGGAAAAATGAGTCTTCCCCCCGATTCCAACATGCTCGACAATACTGCCTATTTCGCTTTCAGTCCCCCGTCAGACATTCCGACCGCCATTGTTGCAGACGATGAAAGCAGTCTCTCATGCCGGACTTTGGAAAAGGCGCTCAAGTCAATTCCATATACAAAGTTCGAGGGAATAATTAAAAGTTCGGACTTCGACAAATTGACAAATGACGCTCCCGCATTTTTGGTCTTCGTGTCCAATTCGTTTACAAAAGAGACGGAAGCCGGGATTCTAGACTATTTGGATGATTCCGACACATGCGCTCTGTTTTTTCCTCCGGCGGGAGATCCTGACGCAGAAATTTCTTTCGGCGATCTCGCATGGAGTCCTGCAACAAGAGCGCCCAAAGACGCGCCTCTTAAAATTGCAGACTGGAACGAGATTTCCGGACCCCTCAAAAATTCGCTCTCCGGAATCTCCCTTCCATTGAAAATTATGGATTTTAAAATTATTCGTACGTTGGAGGGAAAAAGGATCGCTCCAATTGCAATGCTCGCGAATGGAAAGCCATTCATGTCGGAGCTGAAAAAAAATCGGGGGGCAATTTATTACTGCTCGACTTTGCCTGAAGCGGCATGGTCAAATCTTTCCGACGGCAGAATACTTATCCCTATCCTACAAAGGATTGCTGACGAATCAAGAGAAATCAGATCCAAATCCAGGATCGTGAACTGCGGAATCGAAAATATCGGTCTAATTTCAGCGAAGGACTTCAAAATCATCGAAGGCGGAAGCAAGGCGAACCCTGTCCTTGATTCCGGCATTTTCGAGGTGGAAGACAAAATTTGGGCTGTCAATATTCCTGGCTACGAACTCGATCCGGAAAGGCTCGACGAGACTGAAACGGCAAAGCTATGCTCAAAGATAAATCCAGACCAGGATAGTTTTGCGTGGAATGAAAAACACAAGTCAGGCTCCGAACTTTTCACATCCCTTGTCATCGCAGTCTTGGCTCTGCTCCTTGCCGAGTCCTATCTCTCC
>DYRX01000571.1 GCA_020718525.1 Victivallis vadensis | reverse complement strand
TGGTCGGGTGCGGGTTCCAATTTATCAGGCCACCACCACTCTCCGCCAGTGAAATCAAGCGAATTATTCTTCATGCATCTTGTCCTACTTCATGAATCGTAAATAGTTGGAGCACATAAGCCCGACCATGGATCTTTCCCCGCACTCATTTGCGCTTTTTTCGAGGAAATCCCGCTTATCATGTCCAACGGCAGGTTGGCGTAGATCAAATAATGTCCTGAACTGTGCGGCGAATTCCTTCTGCGCCTTTGCCGCCATGCTGATCTTCGCGGATTCTGCTGCAAGTAGAACTTTCAGCTCATCCTCCTTGGCAGTTCCTTCGAGACGCTTGAGGAATATTGGTCCGTAGTATTCGAGCAATGCCGGATCATCCTCGGCCAGCTTCTTGGCGCAATCGGCAATGGAGGCAATCCTCTTTTCGATGAGTAGCTTCAGCTTTCCAAGCGTCTCTGTTTCGTTGGCGAAACCGCTCATACTGTTAATTTCAGCCAAGGCCTTCCCAAGCTCCAGTTCGTTTGCCTTCTTGACTATTCCCTTTATCTTCTCTTGTTCCCCCCAAGATTCCGGAACAATCGGGTTGAAGGCAATGTCCAGCCTTCTGAAAGCTGCCACGGCGATGTCCCTTGCTTCCGGAGAGATTGAGTGCTTCCTTTCAGTCTGGCATATGAAGGCTATCTCCGGGCAAGCCTTGCCTTTCAGATAGGATTCAAAGCGGTCGGCTGTGGCCGCAGTCATCCGCTCGCCGCTTTCCCAATTGGCATAATCTCCGTCGCAGGACGAGAATATCATTGCGAGATCAGCGGTTCCGCCCTTTGCCCCGCAACGCCAGCCGGAGCTGGCGGAATAGACAGCGTTAAATGGAAATGCAGTGTCTCTTTTAGCTCCGTATTTCTTCCAGAATTCCCCTTGGGAATACCCGCCAAAAGAGAATCCTGCCAGAATCCCTCTTCCTGGAATCGTTGCGTAATTGGACTGAACATGCTCAATCGCCTTGCTCATCACTTCAATGCAGAGGTTGTGGTTCGTGAGAGAATAGGTCCCTATGAGAGGGGCTGCGATGATCAGATTGAGTTCGTCTGCCACGATCTTAAGTGGAAGTGTGCTCTTTGTCTGCGCTGAACCTCCCTGTCCGTGCATGAAGATAAGTATTCCGGCCGGACTCTTGTTGCGAT
>DYRX01000570.1 GCA_020718525.1 Victivallis vadensis | reverse complement strand
AGCGTGAGATCGTCCTTTCGGAATTAAGACAGGCTGTTATTACGGAGTAATTCATTTCAATCTCTTTAAGATGTGTATTCCAAGCATTCCTATTGAAACAAATCCGACGACCGAGATAAAGTGCATAAAGACAAGAAGTGGATTGATCATGTCAAGATTGTAGAAGTTCCTGCTCGCCCACACGATGAAAAGCCATGCAACGAAAAGAACGCATGCAATGCCGCTCAAGATAAGGGCGGCAAAGAGCTGTGCTTCGTCAAGATGTATGATTGCCTGGGTTAGGCGAAGTGGCTTTTCTTCGCTCTGCAGAAAAAGGGAAGTGGCAAGAAAATAGGCTTGCGCCCCCATGATCCCGAGCATAAGCAGGATCGCGTGAGTGTGATAGTCGAAAATGTTGAGCCCCATCAGGATCGTTGGACCAACAATAAGAGCTAGTATCTGAAAAAACGAGGTCCCTGCTAGCAGGCAAAGTCCAGGTATTTCAATTGCCTGGGGCTTTTCAGAAATGATGAAAAGCAAATGGCGCATACCATCACGCCAAGTCCTTAGATGTGGCTCTCTTGAACGCTTGTCCTTGCGCAAACCGGAGACGATTTCCAAAATTTTAGCTTTATCTTTAAGAGCCTTGATCAGAAGCTCGCTCGCGAATTCCATTCCGTCCGATCTTATCTTCCAGCGCTCGAAAGCAGATTTACGCACGCATCTGAAGCCCGAGTTGCAGTCGCTCAGATGTCCCCCATACAAAATGTTGATAAGCGCCGTGAGAACCGGTGTGCCAAGATGTCTGTGCAAAAAAGGCATGGCGCCAGACTCAATGCGTCCCCTTAGCCTTGATGCGATTGCCATGTCGGCATCTTCCGATATAGCTTTCGAAAAGAGGGATGCCGTGTCTTCAAGGCAATAACTGCCGTCGCAGTCTGCAAAAGCAACGTATTCTCCTTCGGCAGAAAGAATCCCCTCTTTTAGGGCGGCTCCGTAGCCTCTTCTCGCAACATGCACAAGTCTTGCACCGAGAGACAGCGCAATTTCCGGAGATCTGTCACTGCTCCCATTGTCGGCAACGATAATTTCCCATTTGTAACCGGTATTTCTAAGATTGCTATTAAGCTCTTCTATACAAAGAGGCAAAACATCTTCCTCGTTGAGGCAGGGAAAGACAAAACTGAAATCTATTTT
>DYRX01000001.1 GCA_020718525.1 Victivallis vadensis | reverse complement strand
CTAATCTGAATTATTAAAGAGACATGGTATCGTTATTTAGGAAACAGGACACTAGATTTGCTTGGCGGAAGTCCTTCCGCACAAGCAAATCTAGTGTGCTCAGTGCTTTTGAAGAGTCGCCAAAAGTTTGTCAATGATCGCGTCGCTGTTCAGTCCTTCGGCCCTGGCGGCGTAATTGACGGCGAGCCTGTGCCTCATTACCGGGTGCGCGACCCTTGCTATGTCATCGCATGACACGAAGCTTTTCTTGCCGAGGGCGGCGACAGCCTTGGCGGCGCTGACCAGCGCGATCGACGCCCTTGGTCCGCATCCCCATGCAACCCATTTCTTGATGAAATCAGGCGTGTCGCTTTGGTTGAGCCTGGTGCTTCTTACCAGCTTTGTCGCATATTGGACGACTGTTTCTGCAACTGGAATTCCCGTCACAAGCTTTTGCGCCGCAAGTATTTGTTCCGCAGAAATTACCGGCTGTATATCGCCGAACTTCTGTCCGGAAACCATCTCGATGATTTTTTTCTCTTCGGCTTCCGACGGATATCCGACATGGATTTTGAACAAGAACCTGTCCTGCTGAGCTTCCGGAAGCGGGTAGGTCCCCTCCTGTTCGAGCGGGTTCTGGGTAGCAAGGACAAAGAATGGCTTTGGAAGCGGGTGCATCCTTCCGCCCACCGAGACCTGCTTCTCCTGCATCGCCTCGAGCATGGATGCCTGGGTTTTTGGAGGGGTTCTGTTGATTTCGTCCGCAAGAACTACGTTCGCGAAAATCGGTCCGTGGACAAAGCGGAATTCGCGCGCATTCGTCTGCGGGTTCTCCTGTATGATTTCAGTTCCGGTTATGTCCGATGGCATTAGGTCGGGAGTGAACTGTATCCTCTTGAAGGAGAGTGACATAGCCTTGGAAAGGGACGATATGAGAAGTGTCTTTGCAAGCCCGGGAACTCCTTCGAGAAGGCAGTGTCCGTTCGCGAAAATCGCGACAATGATCTCCTCGATCACCTCCTTCTGGCCGACAATCACTTTGGAAAGCTCCGAATTCAGCTTCGCGAAAGAGGAGGAGATGTCCGCAAGCTGTTCCTCCACTTTTTTAGGATTCTGGGGTGCCGGGCTGTCCTTTTCTATCGAGACAGAGACTGACTGGGCGGGCGCATTATCCCTTGACTGCTGTTGTCCCGCATCTTTCGGGGCAAGCTTCCCTTTGCATTTTGGGCAGGCAAGTTGTGAAAGCTCGTCGTCCATCGCGCGGAACTCGGCTTTGCAGCTCTCGCACACCACGTTGATCTTGCTGGACATTGAAGAAGGCTCCTTATCTTGTGTGTTGAATCTTTCAGTTGTTGAGGACGCTCAGCGACGAAATCGAAATCTCCAAATTTGTGCCGTTGAATGTAAAAATCAGCTTTTTGCCATCGAATTTGACCGGAAAGTTGACAATGTCCCCATTGCGCAGTTCAATTTTTCTTGCGCTGGCAGGCGCCGAAAAGAGTATCAGATCTATGGAGCCACCCTCAATTTTCTCAAGCCCCTTCCCTGTCATAATGCCCGTGCTTTTATCGTCATGCCAGAGAATTTTTCCGGTCAGAATTCGTCCGTCAGCAGTTTTAATCATTGGGATTTTCGCATCTTTTTCAGGTGCGGACGGACCTTGTGCAAAGTATTCGCCAGCGATCAGGCTCGACGGGACTTTCATTTCTCCGAACGCGCTTGATCTGAAGACAAGAGAGTCCTTCTCTCTTTTTCTGACGATTCCGGAAAGACGCGATCCGTCTAAAAAGATAAGCCCGCTGTCCTTTGCCGCGAGCGGCTCCGACGAGAAGACAATTCTGGAAACGGAGTCAAGCGGGATTTTCGACGTTTTTGTCGAAATCTGCCCGTTTTCCATCGAGACAATCTCAGCTTCTGACTTTTTCCCAGACTTCTCCGTTATGCTGTCCGTTTGAGCGGCGCAGGCGAAAAGCAGAAGCAGGGCAATCATGGAAGGTGCTCGTACCCCGAGAATCATGCGTGACGAAATTATATTTTCAAGATTCATCGCAGGTCTTTCGTTTCGGATTCACATCTTAAAATCATTTTTTTGAGTGTTAAGCCTCGAATTTGCATCCATTGGATGTATATTTCCAGTCCGTTAAATAATTTTGCCTGGTTTTTTGAATGGATTTCTTTTTTATCATCAAGGACATACTTTTCGGGATTTTCGGAACAATCCTGGGTATTGTCGCGTCCGCATGCAACGGGGCGATCGCATCGGGTCTCAATCCCGACTGGTCTTCCGCCTTGTTCAGGACGGCGGTTTTTGTGGCGGTGCTTGGCAGTCCATTCTGCGCCGCATCCATTGCCGAGGCGAGAGGTCGGAGCCGGCTTTTGCACTTCGTCCTTGGGCTTTTCGCACCCTGGATTTATCCCATCCTGATTTTCTTCACACTTCCAAGATATTCACAGATGTCTGGCGAATCTGAATCTGAGGATGCGGCAGACGGCAAAGAAGAGGGAGCAGGCGCATCATCGTCGCAAGACGCTCTACCGGAGTCGCACTACAGGGACACCGAGCCTGAACCTCAGTCTGCCAAGGAGACCGCCCATTCGGTCTCCAAGTCTGCGGGCGGCATTGGACAGGGCTACTTTGCCCGCATATCGGCGGACGAATCCGGGCATTCTCTCGGTCCATATAATCTAACCCTCTCAGATGGAAGAACTATTGAAATTTCAGCAATTTTAAATGCCTTGCCGGACGTGGCTGTCGTCGAGATTTCAGAAGGAGACGGCAAAAAAAGGACTGTCCGATTCCCTTATTCGAAAATACGTTCATGCATCCCGATTGGGGGGCAAATCTGGGCGCATCAGGACGGCAGGATTCTTGGCAAGGACGAGATGACACAGTCTTTTTCCATGTCAACTCAGCAGGTTACAACTCCGTTCAGGGGAGAACTGCTCAATCCTGGAACCATCGTCGGAAACTGCAGGATCGAGAGCGTTCTAGGCTGTGGCGGGATGGGCATAGTCTATCTTGCCAAACACAATGTGCTTGATGTCCAAGTCGCGATAAAAATCTTTTCCGGGAACATTTTCCAGATCAGGACAGGGGCGGATCTTTCAGCAGAACGCTTCGTGCGCGAAGCGAAGCTGGCGGTGCGCCTCAGGCACCCCAACGCCGTCGGCGTGATGGACGCGGGCGTGGACAAGTCGAGAAACCTCTACTACATGGTCATGGAATATGTTGACGGCGGCACAATTGGGCAGATGATCAATAAGCATGGTCCTTTGAGCGAGGAGAATGCGCTGAACATAATGCTTTCTGTCGCGGGGGCTCTCGACGCCGCCCACAAATGCGGAATCGTCCACAGGGATATAAAGCCGGACAATATCATGCTGAGCTCGGACGGCGTTGTCAAGCTCGCGGATCTGGGGCTTGGCAAGGAGATCAGCCATGGAGTAGAGAAAAACATAACTGCCGACGATACCGCCCTCGGCTCTCCGGCATACATAAGCCCCGAGCAGGCGAAGGATTTCAAAAATGCGGACATCAGATCCGACATCTACAGCCTTGGCGCAACTCTCTATCACATCCTGACAGCCGAGCCTCCATTCATCGGAGATACCGTTGTCAATGTCGTTCTTAAAGTGCTCAACGATCCAGTTCCGAATCCTAGAACAGTGTCCGCCTCGATTTCAGAGGAGATGGCAATGCTCTGCATGAAGATGATGGACAAGAATCCAAGCATGCGTTTTCAGACGCCGCAGGAGCTTATTGTAGAGCTTGAGGCTATTCGCGCAAGGCGTGCCGGAGCCTGAAACAACACGCCAAATCATAAGGTCAGTCTATGTCAAAAGCATTCAGTCCAGTCGGAAGTCAGAGCAATTTTCCGGAAATCGAGAATAAAATACTTGAATTTTGGGAGCAGAACAGGGTTTTTGAGAAATCTGTCGAGCAAAGAAGCGAAGCTAAGGACTTTGTCTTCTATGACGGACCTCCGTTCGCCACCGGTCTTCCGCATTACGGGCATCTTCTTGCCGGCACGATAAAGGACGTGGTGCCAAGATATCAGTCAATGCGCGGGAAGCGCGTTGAAAGAGTCTTCGGCTGGGACTGCCATGGACTTCCTGTAGAATACGAGATGGAGAAGGAGCTGAACCTCTCCGGGAAAAAGCAGATAGAAGACTACGGTGTATCCGCCTTCAACGAGAAATGCAGAGGCATAGTCCTGCGCTACAGCTCGGAATGGGAAAAGATTGTCCACAGGATGGGTCGCTGGGTTGATTTCAGGCGCGGCTACCGAACAATGGATCCGGGCTTCATGGAATCAATCTGGTGGGTCTTCGCCAGCCTCTGGAAGAAGGACCTCATCTACGAGGGGCACAAAATCTTGCCATACTGCCCGAGATGCTCGACCCCGCTCTCCAACTTCGAGGCGAACCAGGGATACGAGGAGGTCGAAGACCCAGCTATCACTGTACGCTTCGCCGACACAGAGGAGAAGGACACTTATTATCTTGCCTGGACAACAACTCCCTGGACATTGCCTTCGAATCTAGCGCTTGCTGTCGGCCCCGACATCGAATATGTCAAGGTCAAGGATGGCGACTGCAAATATGTTTTGGCGCGCGCCCGGCTTGACTCCTACTACAAGGACAAGTCTTCGATTGAAATCCTCGAGTCTTTCAAGGGATCCGAGCTGGCAGGAAAGACCTATGTTCCGCTTTTCAACTACTTTGCGGATTTCTCCTCGCAGGGGGCATTCAGAATTGTAACGGCCGGCTTCGTCAGCACCGAAGACGGCACGGGGCTTGTCCACATGGCACCGGGCTTCGGCGAAGACGATTACGCAGTCGCAATGGCCTCTGGTATTCCCGAGCTCTGCCCTGTTGACGAAGAATGCCGCTTCAAGCCGGAGGTATCCGACTATGCCGGGCGCTACGTGAAAGACTGCGACAAGGACATAATGAGGCGCCTCAAGACGGAAGGCAAGCTCGTCCACCGCGGAACAATACGGCACAATTATCCGCACTGCTGGAGAGACGATGCCCCTCTCATTTATCGCGCGGTCTCCACCTGGTTCGTGAATATTGCACCAATAAAGCAGTCAATGATCGAATCAAACTCGCGGGTACACTGGGTTCCTTCCCATCTAAAAGACGGCAGATTCGGCAAATGGCTCGAAAACGCCAAGGACTGGGCAATCAGCAGAAACAGGTTTTGGGGAACTCCCATTCCTGTCTGGCGGAACGATTCCGGCGAATGCCTCTGCATCTCTTCCATTGCCGAACTCGAAAAGCTCAGCGGACGCAAAGTCTCCGACATCCACAAGCATTTTGTTGACGAAATAGAAATTCCATCCCAAAAGGGCGGAAGCCCGCTCAAGCGCGTCCCTGAAGTCCTCGACTGCTGGTTTGAAAGCGGCTCCATGCCATATGCCCAAAAGCATTATCCCTTCGAAAATAAAAAAAGCTTCGAAGAAAATTTCCCAGCAGATTTCATCGCCGAAGGCCTCGACCAGACCAGAGGCTGGTTCTATACACTAGTCGTGCTTGGCTCAGCCCTATTCGAACAGGCACCATTCAGAAATGTCGTCGTCAACGGCCTCGTCCTGGCGGAAGACGGACAAAAAATGTCCAAGAGAAAGAAAAACTATCCTGATCCGATGGACATGATCAGGGCCTACGGAGCGGACTCCATCCGTCTATTCATGCTAGGTTCACCGGTCGTAAGAGCCGAAGACCTGCGCTTTTCGGAAAATGCGATAAAGGAAACTCTCAGATCCGTCATGATTCCCCTCTGGAATGTCTACAGCTTTTTCGTCACCTACGCGAATGTTGACGGCTGGACGCCGGAACCGGGAGAGCCTGCCCCCCCTGAAAATCCGCAGAACCCTCTAGACAGATGGATTCTCTCATCCCTTTCGGAGATGACAGGCGAAATAAGGGATTCAATGGACGACTACCGTCTCCAGCAGGCCGCCAACCGCTTTGAAAAGTTCATAGACGATCTGACCAACTGGTATGTCCGCAGAAGCAGGCGCCGCTTTTGGAAGAGCCAAAACGATCTGGACAAGACCGACGCCTACAGAACGCTGTATTATGTCATGCTCAACTTCTGCAAGACCGCGGCACCTTTCATCCCCTTCGTAACAGAGGAGATCTACCGCAATCTACGTAGCGATTCAATGCCAATTTCAGTTCATCTCTGCGACTATCCTGAAGCGGGTTTCACAAGAGACGAGCGACTCGAGCGGCAGATGGAATGCGCCATGAAGGCAGTTTCCCTGGGCAGATTCCTACGCTCCCAGAACAATCTACGCGTCAGACAACCTCTCGCAAAAGTCATCATCGCGGCGGAAAACCCGGAAATCCGCGAGATGCTCGCAGATAGTTCCGACATTATAGCCGACGAGCTCAACGTCAAAAAAGTGCTGATAAGCGAGGACGACTCTGAGCTCGTGACCAAAAAAATCAAGGCGAACTACAAGGCGCTTGGCTCAAGACTTGGCAAAAACATGAAGGAAGCGGCGGAAAAAATCTCCTCGATGAGCACCCAGGAACTCTCGTCCCTCCTCAAAAACGGCGCACATTCCATCAGACTTTCCTCCGGAGAGGAGATTGCCATCGGTGCCGACGATATCATTGTCCAGAGGGAT
Organism: Victivallis vadensis; assembly: GCA_020718525.1. Classification (GTDB taxonomy): domain Bacteria; phylum Verrucomicrobiota; class Lentisphaeria; order Victivallales; family GWF2-50-93; genus DYRX01. The sequence goes on along the minus strand of DYRX01000001.1, from coordinate 42,370 downwards.
GAAAAACCCGGACTAACTGTCGCGAACGAAGGCGAGATAAGCGTCGCCTTGGATACGGTTCTCGATGCCTCCTTGAGAAAAGAGGGGCTGTCCAGGGAATTCGTCAGCAAGATCCAGAATCTGAGAAAGGATTCCGGACTCGATGTCACGGACAGGATTGAAGTGACCTTCTCCTCCGACGACAGAGAGCTGGTCGAGGCGCTTGCCAAATTTTCCTCATACATTTGTTCTGAAACTCTCGCTTTGCGGCTTGAAGAAAAGAAAATGGATGCAAGATTTTCCGAAGCCGAGATATTTGACAAAAAATGTGCGATCTCGATTCTCAAGTCCAATTGCAGTGAAGCGGGAAAGGAAAAATAGAAGACAGGATCTGCCAGGCTTGCAATGCCATGCGGGCAGACCGCAATTCTTTGGGATAAACAAATGAACTACATCTACAAATGCGAAGCATGCAAGAGCGTCGGCGAAATGGAAGATTTGGTGCCTAGCGTCGAATGCCCGGTATGCGGCGGCAATATGCACCCGGAAAAAGGCGCCGCCAGCGAAGAGGAGGACATGACTATTAGGATGTCCTCCGCTCCAATCAAAATCGCCAAGGCGGTCAATATCGGCTTTTCGGGAATGCTCAAAAGCTCCGGAACAGGAACAGACGGCTTTTTGCCTGCCAGACCCGGCGATTCTCTCGGAAAATCAACCACTCGGGCGCCAGCTCAGGCGCCCCAGCAGAACTTCCAGCCTCCTCCTCAGGCTCCTGCAAATCAGGCACAGCAGAACAAGTTCAAAAAGAAAACCTTCTCCATGTCGAAGCCTGGAGCGACCACCATGTCCCAGACTCAGCAGAGGCCATCTATGCCGCAGGCGCCGAACCCTGCCGCTCCGCCGCCTCCGCAGCAGCAGATCCAAAGACCATCAGCTACCCTTCAAAATGCGCAGAAGCCCGCCGCCTCTCTGAAATTCAAATCGAAAAATGCCACGGCTCCATCGCAGACGGTTCAAAGTCAGCCCGCGGTTCAGGCACAGCCTAATCCGCCCCCGCAAAATCAGTTCCGCCAGCAGACAGAACTGCAAAATCCTGCGCCTCAGAGACCGACGGACTACGATTACCAGAGAAAAATTCTTGAGAGCGCAAGTCAGGCGGAATCTGCGAAATTCGCAGAAATCCAGCGCCAAATGGACGCGCACAAAATCTTACAGCAGGGCGGACCTCTTTACCAGGCTCCCCCAAGCCAGCAGACCTACTATGCGCCTCCGGTTCAGGAGCAGGCTTCTCAGCACCCCCCCCTGCAACAGCACCACTCTCTCCCATCCCATGCTGAAATTGAAGAAAAAATTAGAAAAGAAGCCGAGAGAATGGCACAGGAAAAGATCCTGATGGCACATCTCGAATCGGAAAAGAAAGTCCTCGAAGAAAGAGAAAAGGCGCTAAAGATCAAGGAAGATGCTTATCTGCTTTCGAAGCAACAGCTCGAGGAGACGGAAAAACGCATCCGCGAGGAAAGGGAAAAGGCTGAAAGAATAGCCGCCGAAGAGCGCGAGAAGGCGAAGAAACTTGCAGAAGAAGAGAGGGAGAAGGCTCGCAGAATGGCGGAAGACGCCGCAAGAAAGGCGGCAATTGAAGCCGCACAAGTCCTTGCCGAAAAGCTTGAAAAGGAAAAGGAAGAAAGAAGAAAATTCGAAGAAGAGATAAGAAAAGAGCGCGAAGAAAGGGAAAAACGCGAAAAAGAGCTTGAAAAGGCGAGGAAAGAACGCGAAGAACTTGAAAAACGCATGAAGGAAATGGACGAAAAGCGCAAGGCGGAAGCTGAGGCGCAAAAAGCAAAAGACGCCGCCAAAAAGACCGAGCCACCAGCAGCACCCCCCGCTCCAAAACTAGAGGAAGTCTCTCCGAAAATTGAGGCCGCGACTCCAGCAAAAGATTCGCCCCCTGCAGATTTGTCCCCATCTCCGTCGCCTAAGCTCGAACCTGTCGAAATTCAGGAGCTGACACTTTCTCCGTCGCCATCGCCAGAAATCAAAAAGGAAGCCGAGAAAAAGCAGGAAGATGACAAGAAAACCGAGCCGTCTCCCCTTGCAAAATCAGACACATCCGACGACGTGAGAAAGATCATGTCCACTGTTTCAGACGCCGAGAAAAAGCTTGAGGCGCTCGATAAGAAATCTGAAGACGAGAAGAAGGCGCAGACAACCACGCCTGACAAGTCCGAACCGGATGCCAAGAAGGCTGAAGAGGCAGAAAAGACTGGAAAGGACGAATCAAAGGACGGAGCAAAAGAAAAGCCTTCCGAAGAGAAGAAACAGCAGGGACAGAAAAAGGGTTTTCCTCCGCCTGGCATGAAGAAGGGCGCAAAAGGTCTGCCCGGAAAAAATATGCCAGCTCAAGCTGTGAAAAAAGGCGACACTGCCACACAGCAAGCCGCCGATGCCTCGAAAAGCAAGCCTGAACAAAAAGGCGAAGATACTGCTTCCAAATCGGAAAAGGACGGAAAAAATGGAGAAGCCAAGACAGCGGCTTCAAAGCCTGTTCATGGTGTTACACACACCGGCCTCATCAGGATGCAGTTGCAGAAGAAAAAAACCATAATGATGATGATATTCGGCGGTGCGGCAATACTTGGCCTGGCCCTCGCACTGATCATCATCGGAGTCAAGAGCTGTCGTCCTGCGCACAAGCCGAAAACAAACAAAGCTCCCACGACTCAGGCTCCGGTCTCAAGCAGTAGTTCAGCGCAGAACTCCGGCGGAGCGTCCCAGATAAAAGCTGACCCCTTCACTCCACTCCAAGGAGAATTCAAGAAGATCAGCGCAGAGATCAAAAAGATGCCTATGTCCAAGGAGGGCTTGGAGTCCGGAGTCAAGCTCTGGCACGAATTCATTGACAAGCATTCGGCGAACAGCCCAGATGATTTTTATCTGAAGAAAGCCAAGGAAGAGGCGACCCGGCTTGAAGATCTGAAGGCAATGTATTGAAGCGAAGCCATGACTCCCTAATTCTTTATTTTTCAAGGAATTAAATATGATAATATTGTCAGGGATACAGCCTTCCGGCACTCTCCACATCGGCAATTACTTTGGGATGATGAAGCCGGCCATTGCCCTCCAGGAAAAGGGAGATGCCTATCTTTTCATTGCAGACTATCATGCTTTGACCAGCTCTCCTTCTCCGGAACTTCTGCGCCGCAGGAGCGTTGACGTTGCAATTGATTTCCTCGCCTGCGGTCTAGACGCTTCAAAAACGGTCTTTTTCAGGCAGTCCGAAGTCCCGCAGGTGACGGAACTCGCCTGGATTCTGAGCTGTCTGACGCCGATGGGACTCCTCGAAAGATGCCACAGTTTCAAGGACAAAGTCGCCCAGGGCATCTCGCCTAACCACGGACTTTTCGCCTATCCAGTGCTAATGGCGTCTGATATCCTCATCTACGGCTCGAATCTTGTTCCGGTGGGCAAGGACCAGAAACAGCATATCGAAGTTGCCAGAGACATCGCGATCCGCTTCAACAACGCCTATGGCGAAATCCTCACAGTTCCAGAACCATTTATAAGAGAAGAGGTTGCAGTCGTTCCCGGCACCGACGGCAGAAAGATGTCGAAAAGCTACGGAAACACTATCGAAATCTTCGGCTCCGAAAAGGAGACCAAAAAAAAGATCATGGGCATTGTAACTGACTCCAAAGGGCTCGATGATCCAAAAGACCCTGATGCCTGTCCTGTTTTTGCCCTCTGCAAGCTCTTCGCCGATCAGCAGAAGCTCGATGAAATGAGATCCAAGTATCTTGCGCCAGGCTATGGCTACGGCCATGCAAAAAAAGAACTTTTGGAACTTTTCGAATCCCATTTCGCAGCGCTCAGAAAAAAACGCGAGGAGCTCCTCCAAGACTTGCCATATGTTGAATCTGTCCTTAAAATTGGAGCTGAAAAGGCGTCGGCTCTAGCCGAGTCAAATATGAAAAGAATCAGAAAGGCTGTCGGCTTGTGAACAGCAAACTCCAGTCGCTCAAAGACTCGCTGACATCTGTCATATCCGGCAAGGAGGACGCAATCGAACTGCTCCTAGTCGCCGTCCTGGCGGATGGCCATGTCCTCATGGAAGACGTCCCTGGCGTTGGAAAGACGACGCTCGCAAAAACGCTTGCGCGTTCGATTGACTCAGAATTCCAGAGAATCCAGTTCACGCCAGACCTGCTTCCTTCCGACATCATCGGCTCATCCGTTTACAATCCAAAGGACGGCTCCTTCCATTTCAGGCGCGGACCGATCTTCGCCCATATCGTTCTTGCCGACGAAATCAACCGCGCCTCCCCGAGAACCCAGTCCGCCCTCCTCGAATCCATGAACGAACGGCAGATAACAGCGGAGGGGCACACGTACGAACTCGCGAGACCATTCCTGGTGATCGCAACCGAAAATCCTGTCGAATATTACGGAACATATCCTCTTCCCGAGGCACAGCTCGACAGATTCGCCATGCAGATCACTCTGGGCTACCCGGACTTCGAGAGCGAATCGCTTCTTCTGCGCTCAAGACGAAGCGCGGATCCACTCGATTCCGTGAAAAAGATCCTGAACAGGGACGAGCTTGTCGCATTTCAGGACGAAGTCAAGAATGTCGAAATAGAGAAAACCGTCTCGGAATATATGCTGAAAATTGTCCGGAAAACGAGAGAAGACTCGAGGATCACCCTGGGAGCCAGCCCGCGCGCTCTCCTGACTCTCTCCAGATGCGCACAGGCTCGCGCATTCATTTCAGATCGGAAATTCAGCACTCCTGACGATGTGGGGGCGGTCGCCGAACACGTCCTCTCGCACAGGATTGTATTGGATGGAAAATCCAAGCACTCCGGCGTCTCGAAGCGGCAGATCATCTCCGAAATTGTCTCCTCAATAGCTCCCCCTATATGAAATGAGCCCTCCGAAGAGGGCTCATTAGAAAAACACAGCACTTTGTCTGGCAAACGCTTATGCGTTTTTAGCAAGATACTTTGCAACGCCTTCGGCAGTCGGCTTCATCGCCTCTTCGCCTGGCTTCCAGTTCGCCGGGCAGACTTCGCCATGCTTTTCGAAGAACTGGAGCGCGTCCACCATCCTGATCGCTTCGTCAACGTTTCTTCCCAGCGGAAGATCATTGATTACGCAATGTCTGATCACGCCCTCTTTGTCTATGAGGAAGAGTCCCCTCAGTGAGATCGCATCGTTCAGGAGAATTCCGTAGTCCTTCGAGATGTTCTTCGTCAGATCGGCTACGAGCGGATATCCAATCTTGCCTATCCCGCCCTGATTCCGGGGCGTGTTCCTCCAGGCGAGGTGGGTGAAATGCGAGTCAATCGAGACTCCGACGACTTCGCAGTTTTTCTGTTTGAATTCCGCGATCTTCTTGTCGAACGCGATGATTTCCGAAGGACACACAAACGTGAAGTCAAGCGGATAGAAAAACATCACGACATATTTTCCGGCAAGCGACGAAAGCGTGAAATTGTCGTTGAAAGATCCGTCGGGCATGACAGCCGTAGCCTTGAAATCCGGCGCCTTGCGTGTGACCAGCGTTGTAAGCGTGCAGCTCATGAGCCTCTCCTTTTTCTGTTTATTTTTATCCGTGCTTCTAAAGACCAGCCTTACCAATACCCAAATCTTCGCAATTTTCAAGAATCGCAGACAATTTATCCGCAGATAAGCTTAAACTAGGGAATTTTTAACAAAAAAGAAACCCAATATCAGACTTCTGAATCCAAAACGGCATGAAAATCGGCTGAATTCCGCTGTATCTTATTTATAATCATATTTCAGATAAGCAGTCTCTCTGCTAAATCATTCCAGTGAAGAAAACCGTTTTCGGAACAGCGGGCCGAATAGGATTCGAGCAGAAGAAGCCCCTCGGATTGAAGCTCCTGCAAATTATTCTTGAAGCAGGCAATGGGAACGAGGTCGAGAGCATCAAATTTTTTGAAATTCCAGCCCTGCGAAGTTCGCAAGCCCATGACGAGGAGTTCCGCCGCCCTGGCTGTCGGAGGTATTTCGTCGAGTTCGGGCGGGGAGCCGGAAAGCCAGAGGCTCATGTCCGCCCGCTCAGTCCATCGTGTCCGTCCGTCGAAGGAAGACGCGGAAGGTCCGATTCCGAGGTATGGCTCTCCCATCCATATGCCCAAATTGTGCTTGCACTCGGAGCCAGGGACTGAAAAATTGGAGATTTCGTATCTCTGGAATCCCGCGGAGGATAGGATTTCCCTTGTCTTGCTCCATATCTCGAATTCGGCGATGTCGTCATGTGGCGCTTCGATTCCGGGACAAAGCTCGGCCCCCTCGTCGTAGCTAAGCGAATAGGCGGACAAGTGTCCAATTCCCAGTCCAAGTGCCTTGCGCAGTTCGTCGGACCATTGCTCTGCATCCTGTCCTGGGATGGAGGAGATCATGTCGCAAGAGATTTGCCGGATTCCAGACGATTTTGCAAGATCAAATGCGTTCTGAATCAGTTCAACGTCGCCGTGTCTTCCAATTCTTCGGCGCATTTCCGGGCTGAATGACTGGACGCCCAGGCTTATGCGGTTTGCGAAATTCGCAATGATTGAGATTTTTTCCTGGCTGGCTGATTCCGGATTGCACTCGACAGAGATCTCAGCGGAGTCTGAAATGTCGAAGGACTCTTTGACGCACGCAAAGAGGGTTTCCAGCTCGGAGGGATCAAGCGAGCCTGGGTTGCCGCCGCCGACAAATACGCTGTCCAAGACGCCGCAGGATTCGCCAGCGCGGGACAAATCATTTTTCATTTTGCCCAGATATTCTCTGCGCAGTGTTTCTGATGCGTCGGGAATCGAATAAAAGGCGCAATAGGAGCATTTCTTCATGCAAAATGGGACATGCACATAGAGTCGCCTGATTTCTTTCAGCATTTTGCCTCGGCGATCTTCAGCGGGATAGCCTGCGATGTCCGCAGGACGTTACTACGGTGTCCCTTCAACGTTTCACCATAGAGGTAGGCCCAGCCAACGTATTCAATGACTGCTCGGCATACATCAAGCTTTTCATGTCCAAAACCCATTCTTGCTCCTTTCGATTCCGATTCCGATAGCGACCCCGACCCCGATTCTCAGGCGAGACCTGGGGCTGATACTACCCAATCCCCTCAAGCAAAATGCGTATAGTAGACAGGGCTCAAATGTGGGGATTTGGATAACTTTCGTAGAGGGCAGTCGGGCAGGCATTCGTTCTTTCTGCACAATTCTTTGGCAAGCCTCACAAAAAGTGCGTGGAATTCGTTGAAGATCAAGGGATCGCGGGGAAGATCTTTCATGAAGATTAGGCGGAGTTCGTCGTATTTCATCATGGGCGGAGTCCCAAAATGTCTCGCCATGATCCTTTTTGTGTAGGTGTCAATCACGAAACTCGGGAGATTGAAGGAATAAAGCAGAATGCTGTCGGCGCTTTCTTTGCCGATGCCTTTCACTGAAAGAAGCGAGTCCCGCCAGTATTGCAGATCGTCAGGATGCGTATTAAATCTGTTCTTTGAGTCAACGTTTGCGAGCCACCAAACGCATAGATTCCTCAGTCTTTGCGTTTTTACCCTGAAGTATCCCGAAGGCCTTATCGCCTCTTCGATGAGGCTGTTCTCGGAGTCCATGATGAGTTTTGGATCCAGGAGCTCGCCAGACTTGAGATTGGCAATCGCCTTTTCGACATTTCGCCAGTTTGTGTTCTGTGTCAGAAGCGCACCGACGGCGACTTCCCAGGGGGAATCGCCCGGCCACCATTTCTGTGGACCGAACTTGGCAAAGAGCGCATCGTATATTCTTTTAGCTTGCAACTGCCTCACGTGGCGTTTTTTTTTGCTATTTCTGTCAACAGTACCTTGCAAAGGGGCAAAGGTCAAAATATATTTGCAGAAATTTATAGACGATTCAATATATTAAACGCGGAGGAATTTTGATATGATGGCAAAGCTACCGGTTATCATCGCTGGAGTTATCATGGCGGCGGCTTTTGTAGGAATGATAGTCTGCGCAAAAAAACAGCAGACGAACGACGCGGCGAAGCCCTTCGCCGTAGGATTGATGGTAGTGGTGATGATTTGCGCAATGGTCATTCTCTGGAAGACAGGAATTTTCGGAGACACCAGCGTCAAAGGCTTCATCAAGAACGAGATGGTCTACAACAGATCTTCCGGCACAATACTGGGCAAATATCTGGCGGAGAAGGCGGCGGGAGCAAAGGCTCTTCTTGTCGTTGACAAGGCGCGCAATCAGGTTCTGGACGAGCAGATGTCAGCAATGAAGGAAGCAATGGGCGGAAAGATCACCATAGTGACTGAAGATATCCCGACTCCTGCCGAGCCACCGCCTGCGGCAGAAGGAGCGGCACCTGCCGAAGGAGCGGCTCCAGCAGAAGGCGCGGCACCGGCTCCAGCACCAGAACAGGCTCCCGAAGACATGGAGATGAGCATCAGAGAAAGGATGAAGGCTGTTGATTTCGACGCTATGGTTGAACGCCATCCCGACTGTGACCTCATCATTTCCTTCATCGGTCTTCCTATGGATGTCGAAGAAATGGCGATCTGGCATCAGGCATCGGAAGACGCCCCCGAGGGCGGTGCGGCAGGCGGCGAAGCAGGAGCGGCGACTCCTCCAAAAGTCAGGCTGGCAATCCTGAATGGCGATGTCTACAAGCTTAAAAATGCTATTTCCTGTGGAATGGTGCAGGCCGCTGTGACCTACAGTCCAAATGCAAATTTTGACGAGACTTCCGCTCCGAGCAATCCGCAGGTTGCATTCGACAAGAGATATCTGCTCATCACTCCGGAAAATATCGAAAAAGTCGCGGAGCAGTTTGGCGGGTTGTTTGAGAAAGAAGAAAGCAAATAGGACGGGTTTCCAGCAAGATGAACGACGAAAGAATCGGCAAATATACAGTTGTAGATGGGACGACTTCCTTCAGCATGAACGTTTCGGGGATGGATTTTTCCGAGGCGGACATTGATTCTCTCACCGAGCGCTGTGAGAGGGCTCACGAGGAAATGCTGAAAATCGAAGCAGGCGATATCAAAAATCCCGATGAAAACCGCAAGGTAACCCATTTCACTGACAGATCAGTCTATCCGGGCACTTCACTATATTCGGATGTCCAGGAATTTGCCGAGAAAATCCGTTCCGGCGAGATAGTCTCATCAAACGGGAAAAAGTTCGACTATGCCGTTGTCAACGGGATTGGAGGATCGGCTCTAGGTCCGCAGTTACTGCAATACGCCATAAACGGACCGTATTGGAATGAGCTTGCTGAAGACAAGAGGCGCGGTTTTCTGCGCATCTATTTTTTGGACAACACCGACAGTTCCGGGGTCAAGGATCTGCTCGATCTTCTAGAGCTGGACAGAACTTTGGTGCTCACGATTTCCAAGTCTGGGGGAACCCAGGAGACCAAGAACAACATGATAGCCATGGAAGCCGCCTTTACTGCGGCAGGGCTGGATTTTGCCAGGCACGCCTGCGCGGTCACCATGAACAGCAGTGAACTGTATCGCCATGCAAGAAGCAGTAATTGGCTGAAAGACTTCGAAATGGCGGAGTCCATCGGAGGCAGAACAAGCGAGACCAGCGTGGTCGGTCATCTCCCTGCGGCTCTTGCCGGTATCAACTTTAAAAATTTCCTCAACGGCGCGTGCCACATGGATCGCCTCACAAGGGAGCCCGACTGCAAGCTCAATCCCTCATATCTTCTCGCCTCGACCTGGTTTATGGCTGGCAACGGAAAAGGCGACCGCAACATGGTGATTGTCCCCTATTCCGACAGGCTGATACTTCTCTCGAGATATCTCCAACAGCTCGTCATGGAAAGCCTCGGAAAAGAGAAGGATCTTGACGGCAGAACCGTGCATCAGGGGCTTAATGTCTTCGGAAACAAGGGCGGGACGGACGCCCATGCGTTCATCCAGCAGTTGAACGACGGAAGAGACGACTTCTTCGTCACCTTCATCGAGGTTCTTAAAGATTCCAAGCACATTCCGATAGACGCTTCGGTCAGCATGGGCGACTATCTCCATGGATTCCTATGCGGTCTCTCCAACGCCCTCCTGTCCAAGCACAGACAAGTAATACAAATGGCAGTGAGACAGATTGACGAATTCAATCTTGGGATGATCATTGCCCTCTACGAGCGCGCGGTGGCATTCTACGCCGAGCTGGTAAACGTCAATGCGTTCCATCAGCCTGGCGTCCAGGCCTACAAGCTTGCAAGCAAAGGCATTATCAAGCTGACGAAGGATCTTCAGGATGCCCTTGGAGCACTTGGAGCATATAAAGGCACAGCAGACGATCTGACAATAAAGCTGAAGCTCAAAGCTGACAGCGGGTCAGTCGGGGGGATTCTTGCGAAATTCGCAGAGAACAATGCCTTAAGGCATTTTCCAGCCTTCAGCATATCCAGATCCTGGGATATTGGAAAAAAAGACTGGATCTACACAATCGCCCCGCATTAAACTCCCTTCCAGCTCCTCCAAATGGGTTTATTCAGACAAAATATCGAATCAATGAGCGGCTATCAGCCCGGCGAACAGCCTCCGCGTGGCGGACGCCTCGTCAAGCTGAACACAAACGAAAATCCGTATCCGCCAGCTCCGGGCGTGCGCAGGGTGCTTCAGAATTTTGACGCATCCCTTCTGAGGCTCTACCCAGATCCCGTCTTCAAGGATCTGAGCCGTGTGATCTCGGGACTTTGCGGAAGAGGCGCAGACGAAATCATAGTCGGAAACGGATCGGACGATCTCCTGACCATGGCACTGCGCTCCTTCACTAGCGCAGGGAGAAAATTGTCCGTCTTCACCCCGAGCTACTCGCTATATTCTGTCCTGGCTAAAATTCAGGACTGTGAATGCGACGAAATCTCCCTCGACGAGAAAAACGGCTTTTCCCTGCCGGACGATGCCGAAACAAGGATTGCAGACGCCTCTCTCCTCATCATCTGCCGTCCAAATGCGCCGACAGGCAATTCCTTCCCACTCGACAGGATCGCCTCGCTGATTGATGCCTGCAATGGAGTCGCAATGGTAGATGAGGCATATGCTGATTTTTCAGACGACAACTGCCTGGAATTATGCAGAAGCAGAAAAAATGCGATCCTGATGAGAACGCTCTCAAAGAGCTATTCCCTTGCCGGGCTCCGTCTCGGTTACGCCCTCGCCGCTCCTGAAATAATTTCCGGAATGATGAAGGTCAAAGACTCATACAACGTCGGAATGCTTTCACAAGTCCTTGCAATCGAAGCTTTATCTGACAGAAGCCACTTTGAAGCAAATCTCTCAAAGATCCTCAAGACAAGGGCTTTTCTTTCAGACTCGCTTTCCGCCAGAGGCTTCAGGGTTTTCCCGTCTCAGAGCAACTTTGTTCTCGTCGAACCGCCATCTCCTTGGAAAGCGGAGAAACTCTACCAGGATCTAAAGCGGAACGGAGTGCTGGTCAGGCATTTTTCAGTGCAGAATGTGGACAAATTCTTAAGGATAACTGTCGGCACAGACAATGAGATCAAATTCCTCCTTGAACAAATTGATTTGATTGTTCCAGGACCGGAGGGACTGTCAGCTATTTGATTTGCTATAAATTCCGACTATATTTTTCTTTCAGAAACGGAGGACAACGCAATGGAATCAAAAAAGTACGTTTATTTTCAGCAGGACAAATTTTGGATTGGCTATTGGGAAGATTTTCCCGATTACATGACACAGGGCGAAACACTGGAGGAACTCCAAGAAAACCTGAAAGATATTTATAAGGATCTTACAGACGGCTCCATCCCTTGCGTTCATCATATCGGAGAACTGCAAATAGCATCATCAAAAAATTAAGCTAACGAAACAAATTCTGCCAACGCCGAGGGAGGTGCGGCAGATTTGTGGCAATCGTCGGTTCCGCATCCCCCACCTATGCAGTTCACGGCAAAAACGATAAATTCAAAATGCATGAAAAAAACAGATTCATAAAGAGCGCCGGCGGCGTGTCCATCGCTATTTTCCTGTGCAGGATTCTCGGTCTTTTCCGTGAAATCCTTCTCGCCAAATTTTTTGGTGGAGGAATGATAATGACCGCCTGGGGGCTTGCATTTCTTCTCCCGAATCTTTTTAGAAGGCTTCTCGGCGAAGGCGCTCTCGGAACCGCTCTTGTCCCGATTGTCACCTACTCCATAGAAAAGGAGGGACGCGAGGCGGCAAGAAAAAAACTTCTCTCAGTATTCGTGGCACTCTCTCTGATTCTCGCTCTTCTCTGCATTCTTCTTGTCGGAATCTCTTTTGCCCTGCGTCCTTTTGTCGTCAGGGACAGCGGGCGTTTCGCACTCGAAATCATTCCCATCATAATGCCGTACGCCTTCTTCATATGCATGGTAGGAATTGTTTCATCCGTCTTGAACAGCGTGGGACGCTACTTTCTTGTCGCGCTGAGTGCGCTGAGCCTGAATATTTTCATGGTCGGATGCCTGCTTCTTCTTGGTCCGAAGTTGACCCAAGGCTTCTCACAGCTTTCCGCGATGAAATATTTGGCTCTTAGTGTCCTGGTTTCCGGTGTCTTCCAGCTCGTAGCTCTACTTATCCTATTGTGGAAGGAAAAGATGCTTCCGAGTTTCGCAGAAGGGATCGCTCAGATTTTCCGCAATCCAGTGCTTGGTGAACTTTACCGCCTGACTCTTCCCGGAATAGTCGGTGCGTCTGTTCTGCAACTAAGCATGGTGATTGACAAGAGCATGGCATACTTCATAGGCGACCAAGCCGTCCCTGCTCTCAATTTCAGCGACAGAATAGTGGATCTTCCCATCGGAATCTTCGCTGTCGCAATGGGCTCGGTCTTCCTGCCAAAAATGTCCAAGTCAGCGGCAAACAAAGATTTTGATGGCATGTCCGACTTACTAATATTCGCACTGAAAAACATACTTTTTGTTTCAATTCCCGTATCGGTTTTTCTGACGTTCTTCGATAAAAGCGTGATATCGGCATTCTACATGCGTGGCCGCTTCGGAGAGACCGAGCTGATGGAGACATCTCTGGCAATGCTCTTCTATGCGCCGGGAATCCCATTCTTCTGCGCGGCAAAAATATTATCTTCCGGCTTCCACTCCAGGAAAGACATGAAAACTCCTCTGATAATCGCGATAATATGCCTCGTGCTGAATGTCACCCTTAACCTGATTCTCATGTCTCCCCTCAAACAGGGAGGAATCGCGCTTGCGACAGTCTGCTCATCGGCATTCAACTGCGCGCTGATGTTCATCATCCTCCGCAAGGAACTGCGAAATCTTTCCTTCAGACCTATCATCAAGGACGTCTTCAAAATGCTCCTCTGCGCCCTCCTCGCCGCAGTCTGCGCCAAGATCACATTTCATATTCCGCTTCTCCATTCCTGGAAAATCCCCGCAATGCCCCACGACTTCATCCCCCTGATCGCGTCGGGTGCAAGCTTCTGCCTGGCATACCTGGCATGCAGTCTTATGACCCGCTCTCAAGAACTGTCAGAGTGGATGAAGATTCTCAGACGATAGATAATAGAGCCAATTATTTTTGCAATTGGCTCTAATGATATTTTTTTTCTTGCATTAAAAAACCCATATTGAAAGAGGCATTTATGAAACAGAAAGAGTTCAATGACTGGGAAAATCCGGAGCTTGTCGGGAGGAATAGGATTTCGCCGAGGTCCTACTATTTGCCGTTCAAAACTTTAGAAGGCGCTTTGAGCGGAGCAATGCCCTCGAGAGAGGACGGCTACATCGAACTGCCGAAAAAATGGAATTTCATGCTGGCAGACAGTCCTTTGGTAACACCAGAAGATTTTTTTAAACCGGTCTTTGACGATTCTTCGTGGAAAAAGATTGAGGTTCCGTCCTGCTGGCAGATGAAGGGCTACGGGCATCCGCATTATACAAATGTAAATTATCCGTTTCCAGTTGATCCGCCGCGGGTTCCGACCGAAAATCCGACCGGCTTGTACAGGACTTCCTTCAATTTGGACTCCTTGGACAAGACATCTAAATTCTATCTGCGCTTCGAGGGGGTTGACTCGGCGTTCCATGTGTGGATAAACGGCAGGGAGCTTGGTTTCAGCAAAGGAAGCCGTCTTCCTTCGGAGTTTGATATCAGCGCAGATGTCAGGGCGGGGCGGAATTTGATTGCGGTCAAAGTCTATAAATGGTCCGACGGCTCCTACATGGAGGATCAGGACATGTGGTGGCTGAGCGGAATATTCAGAAGAGCCTATGTTTTGGAAAGACCTTCACTGCATGTCAATGATTTCTCAGTGCGCACAGAGCCGGACAAAGAGTACGAAGATTTCACACTCAAATTCGAATCATCATTCTCCGGAGACGCATCTGGACATTCGCTGGACTGCATCCTCTTTTCACCAGCAGGAGATGAAATCTCGCGCGCTTCGGGGGTAGCTGAAAAAGTCCGGAACTCTTCTTCCTATCCCTGCAAAATTTCAATGGATCTTAAATCGCCCAAAAAATGGAGCGCGGAAGCTCCTCATCTCTATCGCCTGCTGATACGTCATCTGAGCCCTGACGGGAATCTTCTCGAAGCCATCACTTGCAGTGTCGGGTTCAGAAAGATAGAGCTCCGAGATGGGCAAATGCTCCTAAATGGCAAAAGGATCGTCTTCAAAGGCGTGAACAGGCACGACCATCATCCGCTTCATGGCCGCGCCATTCCTTTCGAGACAATGGAGCAGGATGTCCTTCTGATGAAACGAAACAACATCAACGCCGTGCGGACTTCGCACTATCCAAACGATCCGTATTTCCTTGAGCTCTGCGATAGATACGGGCTGTATGTGATAGACGAATGCGACCAGGAATGCCACGGATTCCAGGTGATCGGCAGATGGGATCAGCTTGCAAATGACCCGAAGTGGAAAAGCTCCCATCTCGACAGAATGGAGCGCATGCTTTTCAGGGACAGAAATCATCCGTGCATCCTGCTATGGTCTCTCGGAAATGAAACGCAGTTCGGTGAAAATCACAGGCAAATGGCGTATCTCGCAAAGAAGCTGGATCCCGATCGCCTGATACACTACGAACAAGACAAGAAGGCTGAAGTCTGCGATGTCTTCAGCAGGATGTATCCGTCAGTTGAATGGATGGAGAAATTTGCCGATTCGGACGAGACTATTGATGGGACAAGCCCGGAAGATCGCAGGAAAAAGCCATTCATCTTGTGCGAATACGCCCATGCGATGGGAAACGGTCCTGGCGGACTCAAGGAGTATTGGGATCTGATTTCCTCACGCAGGCAGTTCCAAGGCGGATTCGTATGGGAATGGATTGATCACGGGATTCTTAAAGAAAGTCCGGATGGAAAGAAATTCTACGCGTATGGGGGGGATTTCGGAGACGAGCCGAACGATTTCAATTTCGTCGCAGACGGCCTTATTTTTCCTGACAGGACCCCATCTCCCGGACTCATCGAATATAAAAAGATCCTTGAACCGATAAAGATTGAAGCCGTTTCTGTCTCAAAGCACATTTTCAGAATCAGCAACGAATACGATTTCATAGAATTGGACAATCTCAAGATTCTGGGATTTATCGAGGCGGACGGAGAAGAGATTTCGTGCTTCGAGACAAGACCGCCCAAATTGGAGGCACGATCCTCTAAACTGGTCAAGCTCGATTTTAAGAAGCCTGATCTTCCTCCAGACTCCGAGTGCTGGCTGAGCTTGAGCTTTGTCCTTGATAAAAAATGCGCTTGGGCGGATGCCGGACATGAAATCGCCTGGGCTCAGTTCAGGCTTGACAAGTCCAAGAAAAAACCGCTCCATTGCACGCCTATCCGCTCTTCTGCAATTTCATATAGGGAAAGCGCGGCGGCGCTAGAGATCTCCGCAGGCAAGATCCACATTGAGTTTGACAAAGTCCGCGGACGGATCAGAGACTATTCATGCAATGGAAAGACCTTGGTCTCAGAAGGTCCAAGGCTTGGATTTTGGAAGGCTCCGACAGACAACGACAGGCTAGGCTGGGGTGAAGACGGTCTCATGGATCGCAAATGGAAAGCTATATGGCTGAATCGCTTGCAACACAGAATTGAAGACTTCTCATTGACGCGAGATTCAAAAAATTCCCTGAAAATATCTGTCCGGGCAAGGATCGCCCCGCCAGTCTTGTCAATCGCCTACGAGTGCATCTACGAATATCTGATCGAAGGCGACGGCAGCGTCATTCTTGAGTGCAGTGGAAAGCCGAAAGGCGAATGGCCTATAATGATTCCAAGAATAGGTCTGGACATGCAGTTGCCCTTGGGATTCGGCAGTTTCGAATGGTTTGGGCTGGGGCCAGGCGAGTCATATCCCGACAGCATTCAGGCGGCGCGGGTAGGTCTATTCAAAATGAATCTTGAACAGCTTTCCACCCCTTATGTATATCCTCAGGAAAATGGGAACAGAAGCGAGCTTAGACGCCTAAGAATAAGCGGAAAAGATGGGAATTTGCTTTTTGCGGGCGATCCCAATTTCAATTTCAGTGCGCACCGGGCTTCCGACGAAGATTTGGACAAGGCAAAACATCCGTGCGAGATTCCCAGGAGGAACTGCGTTTTCCTCAAGATTGACCACAGAATCAACGGACTTGGAACGGCAAGCTGTGGTCCGGGCGTTCTTCCAAAATATCGTCTTGCCGCAGTCCCATTTTCTTTCAAAATCAGCATGAAGGGAGTCTAGATTTGCCAGGCGGAAGTCCTTCCGCACAAGCAGATCCAAGATTCCCACGCGCAGGGAATTTTTCTTATGAAAAGCTTTCGTTCCGGCACATTGTTTAATGCGATTCTTATCGCTTTATTCTTCTCTGCCCATGCCATGCACTCGGCGGCTGATGAGCCTGCAGTCTCGGTGCCGAATCCGCCAGCTTCAGCCATTGTATTTTTTGCTTCGCAGGCGGGTCTTCCGACATTTGATCAGGCGGAGGAAGGGGGAAATCCCTTTGCCTCGGCTTTGATAGAACTGCTTGCGCGTCCTTCCCTCAGTTTCCTGGAATTGCGGGCTGAAATGAATGCCCTCACAAAATTAAAGAGCGACGGACTCCAAGAGCCGGAGATCAAAGTGCTCGCGGCGTCAGGAAATACCGAGCGGCAAGATTTGCGCGACACGGCGGCAAAGCGGGTCGCATTTGTTTTTGTCTTCTCGGACTACAGCAGTAAAGCTTCCCTCGGAACCTTGCCAGGGGCGAAGAATGATCTGTCGCGAATTTCGCAGGCTTTTGCAAGGGCCGGCTTTGAAACAGTGACAGCTTTGGATCCAACACATGAAGAGCTTGAGAAAGCCCTCAGGACTTTTTCTCTTAAAACAAGGCAGTCTGACATTGCTGTCATCTATACGACTGGACATGGATTGGAATACATGGGAAAAGCCTATCTGATTCCAAACGACTCATCTCCGGATTTGGCTCCAGCCGATCTGCCCAGACATGCTATCGGTGTAGAAAGCCTTCTGACGCATATGCAGGCGAAAACCGCCAACTTCGTGTTTTATGGCGGATGCCGTACAATCTGCCAATAATTTGTCCGTCTGTCAGTGTTTAATTGGATTATTTCATGTATTATATGCACCACAATGGGCGAGTATCAAACCGGCAAGGCTTTTCTTTGCTTCAGGCGCTTATTGTCTTCGTGTGAGATAAAGTTCAACACTTGACATCCCGTCTCAATATAACTCGTTTGGCAATCTCAAGTTCTACAAAAAAAGGAGGACATCTAATGGGGCACAGTCATTCCCACGCAGATGGAGAGGAATCTGGACACAGTCATGCTCCCAAAAATTTTAACCGCGCCTTTGCTGTCGGAGTCGGGATCAATGTTGCTTTCGTTGCAGTTGAGGCTATTGTTGCCCTACTTTCCAATTCTCTTTCTCTCTTGGCGGATGCCGGACACAATCTCGGCGATGTTTTTGGGCTTCTGCTGGCATGGGGCGCCAGCGTCCTGGCTCAAAGGCATCCGACGTTGCGCTACACCTATGGTCTGCGACGAAGTTCTGTTTTGGCGGCATTGGCTAATTGTGTTATCCTGCTCCTTGCCGTTGGTGGCATCGCCTGGGAATCCATCCTCAGAATTGTTCATCCTGAAACAGTCGCGAGCGCTTCGGTCATCGTTGTTGCCTCCGTCGGAATCCTTGTCAACGGGTTCACAGCATACATGTTCATGTCGGGCAAAGAGCAGGACGTAAATATCCGTGGCGCCTATCTGCATATGGCGGCAGATGCGGGAGTCTCATTTGGAGTCGTCATCGCGGCAATTGCAATGAGTCTCACGGGATGGCTTTTCCTGGATCCCGCAGTGAGCCTTGCAATATCTCTTGTCATCGGCTTCGGAACTTGGGGGCTTCTGCGCGAATCGCTCAGGCTTGCGCTTGATGCCGTTCCAGAAAATATACAGCCTGCTGAAGTCGCCGCCTACCTCGAAGCTCTTCCTGGGGTCAGTGCGGTACATGATCTGCATATCTGGGCCATAAGCACGACTGAAGTGGCATTGACAGCGCACCTGGTGAAGCCGGACGCTGTCGTTGACGATGCGCTTCTTGCTGAAATCAGCAACGAACTCCATGAACGCTTTGGAATATGCCATGCCACGCTACAGTTTGAGCTTGGCGATCGGTCCACCCCATGCAAACAGTCATTGCCAGGTGCAGTCTGATTCCCGCCAATAAAACGATCTGGCAGGAAAATGTTTGACGTTCTATTAAGTGAGGTGTCCGTCGAAGTCCTCTGCATCTCAAAAATAAAACGCCGTATTTCAGTTTTCCTATTGATTTTTTTCGTTGCAATGCGATATTTCGAGGCAATTTGCGCGTAGGCGTGTGAATTTGTATGCATCCGTGTCCTTGCGGGCGGGGCGTGTCTCTTTGTTGCAGGAACTTATAAGGGGCTTATGGACAGAAATCTTCAAATTTGGAGCGAGGAGTCTAGACTGCTCAGGAAGCTTTCGGTCGTATGCGCCATCCTTTCACTGCTGTCAGCAGGCCTGGTCTTTTTCACCTGGAGTTCGGGACTAGTCGCATTCGACTCCTTCGCCGCCCTCTCTATCCCCTTTATTGTAGCCTTCCTGCTTTTGATCAATTCCGCCATCATTGGACATTTCGAGGAGAATTCCTCCAAGGAGGAGGAGGAGAGGGTTGCCATCGAGAAGAGGCGCGAAAAGATGGCGCTTGACGCGGACGTGGACGCGCTTTTCCTTTCTCAGAGGGCATTGAGGCTATACAAGAAATATTCTCCCTACGCGATTGCGCTGGCGGAGTTCATCGCGCTCCTCGGCCTCTCCTATCTATTTTGGAAGCATTGGGGTGCGAGGCTGAAGCCTCTGGAGCCCCGCAACGCTCTG
This sequence comes from Victivallis vadensis, assembly GCA_020718525.1. Lineage (GTDB taxonomy): Bacteria > Verrucomicrobiota > Lentisphaeria > Victivallales > GWF2-50-93 > DYRX01. The sequence goes on along the minus strand of DYRX01000001.1, from coordinate 23,055 downwards.
CAATGCGCATTCGCATCGGCTCTGCTTTCCATAGTTTCGCTCTTCGCAGGAATTTTTCTTGTTGGCCAGTCGAAGTCCAGATCGTTCAGAACCCTGCGTCCGGCCGGAAGCTGGCTCGTCGCCGTCTTTGGCATGGGAATGCTCGTATCTCTCTCCATTCTTCTCTCCAAGTTCGCCTACACCGCCTGGGACGGCAGGACGGCAAAGTTCCTTCTGATCGTATATGTGATTCTTGCCGCCGAACTGCTGTTGAACTTCATTGTCGAGTTCTACCGCCCGAAGCGGGCAGGAGACGATTCTTTGTTTTTCGAGAGCAGGCTTCTTTCCATAGCATCGGATCCTGGCGGGCTGGCCAAGGGGCTTTTTGACACGCTCGAGTATCAGTTCGGCTTCCGCGTCGGGCGCAGGGAGCTCTTCAATTTCGCCGAGTCGGCTCTTGTTCCAATTTTGCTCGTCTGGCTTGGCGCGCTCTGGCTTTTCACCAGCATCGTCGAAGTGAAAACCGACGAAGTGGGCGTCAGGGAATTTTTCGGAAAGCGCCAGGATTCACCTCTTCTTCAGCCGGGAATCCATTTCAAAGCGCCTTGGCCTGTCGAAAAAATATCAAGATTCCCAGTCCGTAAAATTCAGGAGATTGTCATTGGACCCGAATTCAAGGAGGAAAAGGGCAGGAAGGAGCTTCCCGAGGTGATTCTCTGGACAAAACAGCATTACGCGAAGGAGCCTCGCTTCCTTGTGGCTTCAGCGAAGGAGGTCTCAGGAGACGATGCCCCGGTCTCATTCTTGGCTGCGGCGTTTCCAATCCAGTTCAAGATAAAGGAAGGCGGGCTCATTGACTACGCCTACATGCACAGAGACAGCCCTGAGATTCTCAAGGATCTTGCAGAACAGGAAATTGGCAAGTATCTCGCGTCGGTTGACATCATAAAGGCGATGTCGCTTGACAGAAGCATGATGATCGGAGATCTCCATAGAATTCTCCAAGGCGCTTGCGACAGGCTGAAGCTGGGCGTGGAAATTGTTTCCCTGAATTTTCTCGATTCGCATCCGCCAACTGAACAGGTCGCCCCGTCGTTTCAGGAGGTCGTCGGCGCACTGGAAGAGAAGGAGACAAAGATTCTTTCCGCCAAAAAATACGAGTCCAAACTTGCCAACGAGATCGAAAGCGAGGTCGCCAGGATCATTCTCGACAGCAAGACTGGAGCGACCAACGCTGAGAAGCTTGCAGAAGCCGAGAATGCCCGTTTCCTCAAACAGCTTGATGCCTACAGGCGCATGCCCCAGATGTTCAGACTCAGACATTATCTGGACTTCTTCGAGAACGACTGCAAGATGATAAGAAAGCTCGTCATAGCGAGTTCCATACCGCACAACGTCTTCATCCTTAATTTCGAGGAAAAGGCGCGGCTGGATCTGATGGAGGCGGATTTGGTGGACATCTCTGGCGGAAGTTCCGGCACGAAAAAATAAAACGGAGTCGAAAATATGAGCGAACACAAGCATGAAATTGAAAAAACTGGTGCAGTCAGCCATATCCCATCGCTATTTTTGGGATTGTTGGTGCTGACGATTTTTTTGGCGGCGATATTCTGCTATCAGGTGGATTCAACTGAAACCGCAGTTCTGACCACTTTCGGTAAAATAAGCGGAATAAAGGAAGCCGGTCTCCATTTCAAATGGCCCTATCCGATACAGAAGGTCATAAAATTCGACAATCGCCTGCGCTGTTTTGCCGGCTCTAGCGGAAAAATCGAAGAAACCTACACGGCGGATGCCAAAAATCTCATTATCAGCACATATTGCCTCTACAAAATCGAAAGACCGGACGTTCTCTATAAAAATGTCGGCACATTTATTTCCGCCGAAGACAGGCTCAATTCCCTTGTCAGAAGCGTCAGAAACGCGATTGTTGGCAAGTACAAGTTCGACGAATTCATCAACACGGATCCGAAGAAGATGAAGATCTCCGAGATAGAGAAGGAAATTCTTGCCGGAGTGAAGGACAGCGCGCTGAAGGACTACGGCATCGCGGTCGAAGAGATAGGATTCAAACAAGTTGCAGTGCCTGAAAAAACTTCCGAAAAAGTTTTTGAAAGGATGAAGGAGGAGAGGGCTATAGTCGCTCAGCACTACCGTTCGCAGGGCGAAAACATCTCCAAGCAGATCATAAACGAGGCGGACAACAAGAAGAAACTCAAGATTGCCGACGCGGAAGCTGAGGCAAAGCGCATACGAGCCGAGGGCGATGCAAAGGCCGCCTCCTACTACTCTGTATTCAAGCAGGATCCGGCTCTCGCGGACTTCCTCAGAAAACTCGACTCACTGCGCAAAATCATGCCCAAGAAAACGACACTCATCCTCAATACGCGCTATCCGCCATTCGATCTCCTGAACATGGACGATCCGGCGATGGGGCTGAAGGCACCGCTCAAGAATGACGATGCGCCGGGAACATCAAAGTAGCTAAAATTCCTCCGTCACAGCGGAAAGAGAGAAAATGATTTTGGAAAACAACGAAAAAGAGTCCTTGGAAAGGGAGAGCGGAATCGGCTCCGGCCTGAACGCGCTGGCAAGATCCTTTCGATACGTCGTCGCCCTGCTCACGCTCTTCGTCATGGGGACTGTCGCCTGGTATTTCACCTTCCTCGGATATTTCACTGTCGACCCGCAGGAGGCTGTGATCCTTCTCAGATTCGGAAAAATAAGCGAAGTCTTCACCGAAGACTGGCACTGGGCTTTCCCGTATCCCGTCAGCAGAATTGTAAGAATCCCAACCAGCAGGCAGGTCATGCAGATAAAAAATTTCTGGCCCAATCCAGATGTCTCAATGACCGACGAGCAGGATGCCCTCAGCAAAATGGCGGTGCCCATCATGCCCGGACGTGACGGCTCGCTTCTCACTGGCGATGCAAACATCGTCCACACCGAATGGGAAATAGTCTATGAAGTGAAAGATCCTCTCGCATACTACAGCAAGCTGTTCTGCCCCCAGGATCCACGCTCCGAGGACGAGCCTGTCTTGAGGGACGACGGAAGATCTGCAGGAACGCGCGGACCGCGGACGACCCTGGCTTCTATTGTCGAGAATGAAATCATCAAGGCGACAGCGGTTCAAAAAGTGGAGAACACGCTCTACAAGGATGTGACAGGCTACCAAGAGGACGTGAGCCGCAGAATCGCCTCCGCATTCCAGGCATTAAATGCGGGAGTCGAGCTCAGTTCCGCCGTCCTCAAATCGAAGACTCCTCCATTCAGCACAGTTTCCGCCTTCCATGACGTGATCAACGCCGAGCAGGAGAGCTCCAGCGCAAAGCTGAAGGCTATCAACTACTCCTTCAAATCCGCTCAGGAATCGGAAACCGAAAGCCGCGAAATAATCGTTGATGCCGAAGTTTATAGAAGCAGGACAGTCTCCGAAATCGAGTCGGAGTCCAAGTACTTCGAAAAAATCCTCGTCGAATACAGGAAAAATCCCGAGTCTGTAATCATACCGCTCTACTCCGAGACCTTGGTTTCCCTGCTCCGGGATGTAAAAGACAAATACATCGTTCCCGATGTGCACTCAAATGAAACCCAGGAGCTGAGAATAATGCTGAGTCCGGAACCCGACTACAAAAAAGACGGCGCCGAAAAGAAAGCGGGAGAGAACTGATGTCAGACAAGAAAGTCTGCCTTTGCGGCCATTCGCACGACCATGATTCCGAAGATCCCGGGCATCCGAGAAGCCTGGGGCGTCTTGGTACCGCTCTCGTAGGAGCGTTTTTCATTGTCAACTCCTATTTGCTGAACTGGCTCCAGCCGGATCAGACGCTTGCCGCCGATCTCAGCGCCATGGCAGGGGCGCTAATAATGGCGTTCCCCCTTTTCAAAGTTGCAGTCTTCGACCTGGCAAAAGGCCTCATCCACATGAACGAGCTGGTTTCCCTTGCCGTTCTTGCCGCAATGGCAGGAGGCGACTTCAGAACTGCCGGAATCATCTCCTTCTTCCTCCTCCTCTCGGTGATCATCGAGACTAAAACTGCCAGCGGCGCACAGAAATCAATCGAGAAAATTATCAGGCTCATGCCGCATGTCGCAAGAAAAGTCGAGGACGGGCAGGAGATAGAAACGGATGTCGCAAGCCTCAAAGTCGGCGATCTCATACGAATCCGCCCCGGAGAAAATTTTCCCGTTGACGGTGTCGTCAGAAAAGGCAACAGCACAGTCAATCAGGCATCAATCACGGGCGAATCTCTCCCTGTAGAAAAGGAATGCGGAAATGACGTCTTTGCAGGCACTCAAAACATGACAGGCGCCATTGAGATCGAGGTCACCAAGGCTGGACGCGACACGACACTTGGCAAAATCCAGGATCTGATTCTCGCGGCCGAGAGCAGTCGCCCCCCCATCATTCGCCTTATAGACAAATACGCCGGATTCTATACGCCGACGATTCTCATGATCGCCGGACTCACCTGGCTTTTCATGGGAAAAATGGAGAATGTGATCGCCATTCTGGTCATATCCTGCCCCTGTGCGCTTGTTCTGGCATCTCCTTCGGCAATCGTCGCGTCTCTCGCCGCCGCCGCCAGACTAGGAATTCTCATAAAAGACGTCTCATATCTCGAAATGGCGGCAAAAATCAGAACCGTGATATTCGACAAGACCGGAACTTTGACTGAGGGTAAGCTTTCCGTCGCCAGACTTGAACCAGCCGAAGGCATCCAGCCCGCCGAACTGCTGAAAATCGCGGCTTCAGTCGAACAGCACAGCAATCACCCGACCGCAAAGGCCCTTCAGCAGCTTGCCGCCGAGGCTGGTCTCAAAATTGACGATGTCGCCGATTTCGCAGAAGAACACGGAAAAGGCGTCAGCGCAGACTACAAAGGCGAACTCTGCAGAATCGGTCGAAAGGAGTGGGTTGAAAAATTTCACGAATCGTCTTCGCCAATCTCAGGTCCCGGAACAGATGTCGAGGATGTCGTCATGAGCGTTGTGCATGTCTCCAAAGGCGGACGAAACATCGGCTGGATCGGTTTTAAGGACACGGTCCGCAAAGAGGCTCACGACGCAATACGCGGACTCTTCGACATAGGCGTCAAAAACTGCTCCATGGTCACTGGAGACAGAAATTCAGTCGCGGAAATCGTGGCGAGAAGCCTCGGCATCGGTGACTTCAGATCCCAGTGTCTCCCAGACGACAAGGTCAGGTACGTAAAGGAAATGAAGAAAATCTCACATGTCGCAGTGGTGGGCGATGGAGTGAACGACGCCCCTGCGCTTACAGCGGGCGACCTTGGAATTGCAATGGGTGCGATAGGAAGCGACATTGCCATTGACAGCGCCTCTATAGCATTGATGACAAACGACTTGCGTAGAGTCCCCATGCTGATTGTTCTTGCGCGCAAGTCAAGCGCAATCATCGCCCAGAACATTTTTCTGGGCTTCCTGTTCATCATAGGCGGAATAAGCCTTTCCGTATTCGGCTGGATGCCGCCGATCGCCGCCGCAATTCTCCACACGGCAAGCACCATCATAATCATTTTCAACAGCGCAAGACTTGTCCGCACCGGCGAGGAACTCACCTTCAACGAAAACGCATAGCAGGAGGGACAATGGGTTCTTTTTTCCTACGCTCTTCACGAATCCGCCTCGTTCTTGCGCTCGCCGCCATTTCGCTCCCCCTTGGGCTGATTGGACAGAAGCTCTCCGACCTCGCTCCCGAGGGAGAAGCCGTCTACAGGCAAAAACTCGACACGTACCCTCCGTTTGACGAGGATGCAGCGAAGAAAAAATCCGAAACCGAATGTCCCCTCTACGAAAAAGGACAGGAGATATCCGTAGTTTACAGAGGAAAAATAGCGAAAGGCAAACTTCTCGGACACGACTCGCGCACAATAAGAGTCGGGACGACAGGCGTGCCGGTCGTTGACGTTGATCCGGCGTTCTTCGACCATCTCGATCCGAAAAAAAACGAGGAGCGCAGGAAGCAGATTATAAGAATAGAAAAGAACAAGTACAACGACGAGAAGCTTCGTTTCATGAAGGAGCTCAAAGAAGAAATTCACACAAAATATCCGGCGATCAATGAAAAGCTCATTTCATTCTGGGTGCAGAAAATAGGCGACCCCGAACTGAAAAAAACATGCCTCGAAGAAATCAGGAAAACATATTCCGCCGCCCTCCCCCTCCAGGCCGAAGGACAGGATGCAATGAATGGACTCCTTGAAAAATCCATACGATCACGGCAGGATCTGGCTGTGCACAACGGACAAATATGGCAGAAGAAAGAGCTCGAAGCTGAACTGGCGAAGATCGCCGCCGCCGAGAAAAAACGACTTGACCGCATCAACGAGCGATTCTTAAGACCAAAATGCGCCACGCCAAGCTTCGAACCCGACGGCGTCAAATTCGAGCCCGGAATGGAAATCACAGTCTCCTGTGCGACTGAAGACTCCGAGATACGCTTTTCCTGCGACGGATCTGAGCCAAATGAAAACTCCGAGCTCTACAGCGCTCCGATCAAGCTCGAAAAAGCGTCAACAATAAAGGCCAGGGCGTTCCATCCCTATTTCAATGACAGCGACACCGGCAACAGCGGAGACTGGCTTGGCGGCCTCTACGCATCCTATTTCAGCACAATGACCGCCAAAGGCGCAACTTTCACAAGAGTTGATCCGCAGATTGATTTCGACTGGCGAACCGAAAAACCCCACGAGAACACACCCGAAAATCTGATGACAGTCATTTGGACAGGCACTCTTGTTCCTCAAAAGACCGATACATACACATTCTATCTCAAAGGCGACGACGGCATCCGCCTCTGGCTAAATGGCAATCTTATAATTGACGGGTGGAAGGAACAGCCGCCAACAGAATACGAAAAGACCAATGTCAAGCTTAAGGCTGGAGAGAAATATGACATCAAAGTCGCCCTTGCCGAGGTTCTGCATTTCACCCTCTGCAAACTCGAATGGGCCAGCCCCTCGGTGTCAAGATCCGTCATCCCGCAGTCATGCTTTTTTCCTGACGGAAAATCCACGGATCTGATGAAAAAGTGGAATTCGGCGTCAAGAGACAGCTCGGGCGCTGTATCGTATCCAAACAGGGCGAAAATGGCAAATCCGCTCGGTTCTCCATACAAGCTCACTCTCAAGGGTGCATCTTCCGAAGCCCGTTGGCAAAAGCTAAATATCGGGGAATGAAAAATGGACGACAATAATAAAAAGATCATAATTGGAATCGCAGTCTTCCTGATTGTGCTCGCTCTCGCCCTTTATTTTCTGCTTTTCAGCGGAAAGCCGAAGCCTCCTCCCATTCTTCAGGCGCAAAGCCCGAAAGTCGAAAAAAAACAGGAGGAAAGCCTCCCCGAATTCATACAAAGACAGGATTTTTATCCGGAGCCTGGAAAAGAGCTGAAAGCCGAATACACTGTCTATAGGCTCAAGCCCGAAATCAAACACGGACAATACCGCGAGTTCTACAAGGACGGCTCCAAGCTCGTCGAGTGCAACTACAAGGACGGAAAACTCGATGGTCCCTTGTCCTCCTGGTTCAAGAAAGGGCAGAAGGCTCTCGAGGGAGCTCTTAAGGACGGAAAAAAGACCGGACAGTTCACCGAATGGCACGAGAACGGCAAAAAGAAATTCTCCTACTCCTTCAACGATGCTGGAGAGCTTGATGGCGCCTTCATCGAATTCTATGACAATGAAGCCACCATGTTTGAAAAAACATATTCCGCCGGAAAACTCTTGCCAGGAACAAAATACTACAAGCGCGACGGAACACTTAAAAGGAGCGCAGATTCAAAATGAGCGACAAGAAGGCTGATGCGCAGAAAACAGTTGTGAAGGCTGTCGCTCTTGTCAAGGAGTTCCGCGACTTCTGGCACCGGCCGAAAGCCAAGGCCGTCAACGAAATTGACTTCGAAGTAAATGAGGGCGAAGTCTTCGGACTCCTTGGTCCCAACGGCTCGGGAAAATCAACAACTCTCAAGATCCTGCTCGGCCTTCTTTATCCGACAAGAGGCTCCGTGAGCATATTTGGCAAGTCTCCGCGCGATGTCAAGACCAAGGCCGCCATCGGCTATCTGCCTGAAGAGTCATATCTCTACCGCTATCTCACCGCCTTCGAGACGCTGGACTTTTTTGGATCCGTATTCGGACTGCCGCACGCAGAACGGAAGAAGCGCGCAGAACAGCTCCTAGACATGGTGGGACTCGCACACGCAAGAAACAGAAGGCTCGGGGAATTTTCAAAAGGCATGTCAAGAAGAATCGGTCTCGCCCAGGCGATGATAAACGATCCGGAACTCCTCATCCTCGACGAACCCACTTCCGGTCTCGATCCCATCGGATGCAGAGAAATAAAAGATCTGATCAAATTTCTCAAGTCGCGCGGGAAAACTGTCGTAATCAGCAGTCATCTGCTCGCTGACGTCCAGGATCTCTGCGACAGAGTCATAATACTTTACGGAGGGAAGATAAGAGGGTCCGGAACCCTCGATGAACTGCTCACAGTCTCGGAAATGAGCAGAATTGTGACACCACTGCTCGAACCCGGCCTCAGAGACAGAATCGTCGGTGAAATCTCACAGTCCATGGGTGGCATCCCTGTCAGCGTGGACCACCCGAGACGCACTCTCGAGGAATATTTTCTGGAAGTCGTCAGAAAGGCGCGCGAAGAAAAAACCGGCACCTATGGCGCGGAGGGCGGTGGAGAAATTGCCGAATATCTCAAAAAAGATGGAAACATGCTTATCGAGGCGCTCAGCTCAAAACTACCGCCTCCAGGCGAAGATACGGACGCGAAAGACAAGTCCGAATCTCTCGAAAAAGAGATGGCTGACAAAAAAATCCGCGAGATAACCGACAGCAAGAGGCTTGGCGAAGATGCTCCGGCTCCATCTCCGGAGTCCGAAGATCTCTCCGCCGCAAATTCGCGAATTTCGCAGTTATTGAACGAGGACAAGCGATGATGCCGCTTTTCGCAGTAGGCAAGCTCACTGTCAGAATGGCACTCAGATCAAAGATTTTCCTAATGCTTTTCCTCATGCTGGCGCTCGCCGTACTTGTTCTTCCAGGCACTGTGCTTGACGACGGGACACCGATCGGACACATAAGGCTCTCAATCCAGTACTGCATCACTGCGCTCACCATGATTCTTACAATCTCCACTGTGTGGGTCTCCTGCTTTGTCTGCTCCTCTGACATTGAAAACTACCAGATGCACATGCTCTCGACAAAGCCGCTCTCGAGGACCTCCATCTGGATCGGGAAATTCCTTGGAGTCTTCCTGCTCCATTTTTTTTTACTGGTGGTATGCGGTGTAATTGCATATGCGAGAATACTTTACGAATTCAACAGCACAGCATTCTCTCCGGAGGACAAGGAACGGATCAGACATGAAATATTTGTCGGCCGCAGGGTCTATATGCCGGAATTGCCAGATGTCGAGGCGGAAATCAAAAGGGAGTATGAAAGGCGCCTCGCAGAGCTGAAGGAGCTCGGCCTCAATCCGTCCTCAAATCCTACCGATCCGATGAAGTCTCAGCCTTTCATAGACGCACAGCTAAGAAAGCAGACTCTGGCAAAGCTTGGCGAAGTAAGATTCGGTCCCAGCGCCTCAAGAATCTGGGAATATGAAAATGTGTCGAAAGTCCTCGACCGCCCTGTTTTCCTGAGATTCAGACCATACGTTGATCAGATTTCACAGAAAGAACAGAGAGAAACCTACGGAATATGGTTTTTCAGGATCAAGACAAACGAGAAAATGATGGAAGACATGCGCAAGGAAGCTCCGGATCTTGCCGACTCAAAACCCGAATACGTTTTCATTCCTTACATGCCTGAGCCCGAGCGCTTCGCCGGCGGCGCCTTCAACGAGTTCCCAATTCCTCCGCAAGTCATCGGCGACGACGGAAAAGTCGCAATAGCGTATGCGAACTACGACCTCGGGCAGAAGCCCGTCTATTTCCAGCTCTCAGACGGACCAAAACTGCTAGTCAGAAAAGACAGCTTCCTGGGAAATTTCCTGCGCGCGATACTAATGCTTTCGATAAAGCTCCTCTTCGTGGGCGCCCTCGCCTGCTCGCTTGGCGGCGTATTCTCAATGCCATGCGCCGTCTTCATCTGCGTCGCCTACATCCTCTTCGGCGTCTTCTCCGACTACATGATCTCGATTGACGAAATGTACAACGATGGCATGGAGGAGAAGCTGGATCTCTCAAGCCTCGAGGCGGTGCACGACTACGTCGGGAAAAAAGTCAGCCGCTTCATCGTGACGGTCGCCGTTCCTGTCCAGCGCCTCGACGTCTCAGACAAGCTTTCCGACGGGGAACTCATCGAGAATTCCGCGATTGCCGTCGCCTTCTTCAAGTATTTCATCCTCAGGGGGCTTCCCCTATTTGTCTTTTTCGTCTGGCTGTACTCGAAACGCGAACTGGGAGCCGTGATCCGAAAATGAGAAGCATGAGAATACTGAAGGCGCTCGGAATCTTTGCAGCTTTCTGCCTCTTCGTCGCGTCTATAAATCTAGTCCAGGGAAAGCTCAACCAGATCAAGAAGGACAATTCTCTGACCGACACCGACATCGTGAAAAATGCGCCGCCGATAGTCGCCTTCACGACCGTAGCGCTTGGCAGTTTCAGAGGACTTGTCGCCGACGTCCTATGGCTGAGGGCGGCGATGCTCCAGGAGAAGGGGCAGTATTTTGAAATGGTCCAGCTCGCATCCTGGCTAACAAAGCTCCAGCCCAGATTCACTGGCGCGACGGCATATCTCGCCTGGAACATGGCATACAACATCTCTGTCGTCTTCAGCGCGCCCGAAGACCGATGGAGATGGGTGAAGAAAGGACTCGAGCTCATACGGGACGAGGCGATAGTCTACAACCCCTCCGATCCTGTCCTCTACAAGGAGCTCGGCTGGATCTACCAGCACAAGATCGGAAACATAATGGACGACGCCAACCTCTACTACAAACAGCAGATGGCGATAGACTACATGAAGGTCTTCGGCGGAAACGAGCCCGACTGGGAGAAAATTCTCGCGGCTCCCGACAGTATCGAGCTTTTCGAACTGCAATATCCCGCAGACAGCCCTCTCTGGACGGCGATCTCCGCCGCCGGATTTGCGAATTTCGCAGTCCTGGAAAAGGAGTTCAGAAAAGAGGGGAAAATGCCTTCCGCAGTTTCTGAAAAGATGAAGGACAAAGTGCAAGCCTCTGATCTGGAATGGTTTATGAGAAAAAAATGGCTCAAGGAAGTCTACAAGCTCGATGCCGTAAAAATGCACGAAATCAACCAGAGATACGGGGCGTTCGACTGGAGGCTTCCAGAGGCGCACGCGATCTATTGGGCAACCCTGGGGCTTGAAAAATCCAAGCTGAACGAGCGCGAAATCAGCAACGACCGCATGATAACCCAGTCCCTGAAGGACGCGTTCATCGGAGGAAGACTGCTGATGCTCGACAAGAACGACTACATGGGCATAATGACCGTCCCCAACCTCAAGCTCACAGATTCCGTCATAAAGACCTTCCGCGAAGCCTTCGCGATGCACAAGTCCCAGTCCTTCAGAAATGCGGCAATGAAAAATTTCATGATTGACGCGATCGTTCTGCTCTATAGCTTCGGAAGCTACGGAAAGTCCGAAAAGCTCCTGGAAGAAATGAGGGAGGAATTCCCGGAAGACGCATCCCTCCTGGAGCCTATTGACGTCTTCGTAGAAAAGCAGTGGAAGGAGGATGTAGCCTCCTCGACGCCAAGGCAGGCCACGGGCCTCGTCAGCTCAATGATCTACAGATCCCTCTACTTTCTTGCCTACGGCGAGAAGGACGCCGCGCTCGCGCACATGAATCTGGCGGCGAAGATATATAGAATCTACAAAAAAGACCGGGGCGACAGCTGGAAGCGCACCGGCATGCCGGGCTTCGCCATGATACGCAGTCAGATGGCGAAGGCCTGCGTGGAGAATTTTCCGCCAGAAATGTCTAAAAGCCTGGAAATGGAGATAAGCGCGCTAGGAAACGCCAGCAAAGAGGCGGCGGAAATTGAAAAGGAAGAGGCGGCAATGATCAAAGCGGAGGAACCCTGAGAAATGCTTGGGTTATTTAAAAAAAGGGAAAAAGAGGCAGAAGAGCGTCGCGAGACAGGTCTTGACCCCGTCGCGCTTGCAGACAACTGCGTCGAATGCGAAAACTGCGGAAGCAGAATTCCGATAGAGCCTCTTCAGCCACTGACCATCGAGAAATGCCCCGCCTGCTCGAACCCCATCTTTATCCCTATGAAAATCAAAAACTTCTGGCTTTTCAAGCCTCTTGGCGGCGGCGGAATGGGCAGTGTCTACAAAGCGTTCCTGGAATCCAACGCGAGTCTTCTTTTCGCCGTCAAAGTCCTGGCAAGAACCGCAAAGCGGGACCAGCATCTCATACATGCGCTATTGAACGAGGCCGCCATCGGAAAAAGCTTCGGCAGACATCCGCATCTCATTTCCGTCTTCGACTATGGGCAATACAATGACGAATTCTACTGCGCAATGGAGTTTGTCGAAGGAAAAAGGCTTGACCAGATCATCGAGGAAAAAAGCGGTGTCCAGCAGAAATACGCAATGCTTTGGGGGCTTCAGCTTCTCTCCGCCGAACAGAGAATCTACGAATCAGGGTATTTATTCCGCGATCTCAAGCCTCAAAATGTCATCATTGACACGAAGGGCAACGCCAAGCTTTTCGACTACGGACTCTGTCTCTCCATAGATGCCGCGTTCAAGCCCACCCCTTCGGACACTGTCGAAGGATCCCCCATTTACATGCCGCCAGAAAGGATAGTCGGACTCCCGGAATCAATGAACAGCGAAATATACAGCCTCGGAATGCTGCTTTTCCATCTCCTCTCAGGAAAGCCGTACTACAGCTCGACCGACGCATATAATCTAGCTAAAAAGCATGTCGCAAGCCTCCGCGTCGCAAGCGTCGCAGGCATCATGCCCAAGACCGTGGATAAAAAAATTACTCTCCTCATTGACAGAATGGTGGCTAGAAATCCGGAAGAGCGCTTCCAGACATACATGGAAGCCGCGTCGGAAATGAACGCCATCTTCAAGGAGCTCTGAGAAAAGCAGATTGAGGCTTTCACACGCAGAGAGCAACTTGTCGTTTGCAGTCCTAAAGATCTTCTCCCTCCTTGAAAAACAGGATTGGAATGATAGTCTGAGCCTGTATGATGTGCATGAAAAAAAACACGGATCTCGCCCTCTTTGGCATTTGCGCCTTCGCCGCGCTCTGCCTTCCTGCTGATTTGAATGCTTCCGACTATTATGTTTCGCCGGCTGGCGACGACTCTGCGTCCGGGGCGGAGAACGCCCCTTGGAAAAGCCTCCAGCAGAGCGTGGAAAAGCTTCTGCCCGGCGACACACTGCATCTCCGGAGCGGGACTTATTATGAAAGCGTGCAATTTACAAAGTCAGGAGCCCACGGCTCTCCCATTTCTGTCCAAGCCTATCCAGGCGAAGCTCCTATCATTGACGGATCCAAATTGGAGCCTCTTGATGGCTGGTTTCCTCTTATAAAGATTGAAAATGTCAGCCATATATCCGTCTCGGGGCTCGAGCTGAAAGACCTTTCCGCCTCGGATCAGGACAGCGTCCCGATCGGTATTCTTGTCTCCGGCGCGTCCTCCGGCGTGAAAATAATCTCCAACAATGTCCATCACATCGAACAGAAATCTGTAGGAAAGGATGGAGGCAACGCGCACGGAATAGCCGTATATGGAACGGACTCGGCAAATTCCATAGACGGAATTGAGATTCGCGGGAACATTGTGAGCGACTGCAAGCTCGGATGGTCCGAGTCAATGGTGCTCAACGGCAACGTGGAGAATTTCGTCGTCAGCCAAAACACTGTCAGGGATAACGACAACATAGGAATTGATCTGATCGGCTGGGAAGGGACTGCGGAATCCAACGACCAGGCGAGGAACGGCATGGTCTCCGAAAACACTGTCTTCGGAATCAGCTCGTCAGGCAATCCGGCATATGGGGGCGAGGCGGCGGCCGCAGGGATCTATGTTGACGGAGGGAAGGACATCACCATCGAGAGGAACAGCGTTTCCCTATGTGATTTCGGGGTCGAGGTCGGCTGTGAAAATCCTGGCAGAACGACCAGCGGAATTATTGTCAGGAGCAATCTTTTTTTCAGGAACAAGGTGACAGGGATCGGCTTTGGCGGCTACGACACGAAAAGAGGGGTGACAATCAACTGCTCCTTCATGCACAACACGCTTTTTGAAAATGACAGCTCAAGGAGCGGAACAGGCGAAATCATGATCCAGGTCGCGCATTCCAATAGGATTCAAAACAACATAGTTTGCGCGAATACGCAGAACATCCTGATCAGCAACTGGTTTGCGAAGGCATACTCACATGACAATCAATTCGACAACAACACATACTACTGCGGCGGCGCTGACGAAGCGAAGGCCATCTTCGTGTGGAACAACAAGGAGTACGAAGGCTTCCAGTCCTACGTGTCGGGAAGCGGAGAAGATGCCGCGTCCGTTTTTGCCGATCCATTTTTCCTGTCCTCTCCTGACGACCTGCGGGTTCATGACTCGTCTCCGGCAGTTGACGGCGGAGATCCTGCCTTTATTGCTTCCCCAGGCGAAAAGGACTACGCTGGTGCTGACAGGCTCATTGGTCCGCGCAGCGACTGCGGAGCATTCGAGAAGACTGCGAATTTCGCAGTTTACACCTACATTGCGGCGGGCTCGCTCTTCAAAGTTGATGCTTCTGAGATTGGAGAGAACGTCTTCGAGGCACCCCCGAAACTTTTTGGCATACTCGCGGGAAAGACGATCCCTGCGGCAGTTTTGCGCGACGGCTTCGATACCGATCCCCCTCCCGGATCGATAAGCGTGATGTGGACAAGAAATGTCCTGCTCTATGACAAAAAGCTCTACAGCAGGAAAAAACTGCTCAGCACTCTATTGGAGACTCCGATCCCGGACAGAATATTCGACCGATTTTCAGTCGAATACGACGGTGCCCGCCATTTTCTTGATTCCTACTTTGTTTTTGCGTCACCCACCATCGAGTCCGCCGCGCCGGATCCTAAAGATGCATCTGGAAACACGCTTCTTGTCGCTGGCAAATATTTCGGCGCAGTCCCTCCTAAAATCTACGTCGAATATCTGAAGAATGGAGCCGCCGCTTCGCCAGGCTATCTCAGATGCAAAACGGATCTTTCTTCAAGCATGATTTTTCAGGACGCGAAACGGAGAGAAGGAAAGAGCTGTATGCTGATACATGCCGACGATCCAGCCGCAGATGGAAAAAGCCCTGGCTACAGCTTTCTCCGGGTTTTACTGCCAAAAATGAATTCGAAGCAGATTGGGACAGGATATATAATTTTAGACAATTCTTCAGGCTTGGCACGTTTCCGTTTCAAGTGACAGAGAAAATCCTCAAGCTACAGGCTTGGGGAATATTCACATAATGCGATTCTAAGGGAAAAACTGATGCAAATGCAGAAAAGCAAGGCGCCCGAGCTTCATTTCATTGACTACATTGCCGAGGCGAACATTGTATGCGGACTCTCGTCGGCGACAAGCCGTGGCGCGGTGCTCGAACTTGCGACGTCTCTTTCCAGAACTGTCCCTGGAATAAGCCCTGAAGAAATTGCCGCCGCAGTAATGACCCGCGAAGATCTTATGCCGACGGTCATTGCAAAAGGACTGGCGGTTCCCCATGCGAGATTCGACGGTTTGAAAACGGTTTCCGTCGCGTTGGGCACTTCTCCGAGGGGCATTGATTTCAATGCGTCCAGCATGCCACCAGTCAATATTGTGGTTCTTGTGATAAGCCCGAAGCAGGATCCGGCGGCGCATCTCAAGGTCATATCGGCGCTGGCGAAGGAGTTCAAGAACGATTCAGATCTTCAACGGATCTCTGAAGCGAAGTCTCCCTCCGAACTGCTTGCTCTGCTTTCCAAGTACAGCGAGGCGGTCCCCGACTACATCACGGCGATGGATCTCGCGTCGAAAAAAAATCCGGTTCTCGAGGAGGGGGACAGCCTTAAGACTTTGATAGAGACTTTTGCGACGCGGAAGACGATGGACATTCCAATCGTAGATTCCGATGGAGATGTCAGGGGCCAGATCTCCATCGAGGACATCCTCAAGGCTAGCCTGCCCGAGCACCTTCTTTGGATGGAGGATCTCTCCCCCATACTGCGCTTCCAGCCATTTGCAGAGCTTCTGAAAAAAGACTCTGAGACAAAGCTTGCAGACATCATGAGAGACGACTACGTGGCAGTCGAAGGCGATTTGCCCGCCATTCAGGTGGCGAAGATTTTTCTTATGCAGAAAATCCGCCAGATCATCGTACTCAAAAGTGGGAAATTCGCAGGCACCATAGAATTGTCCTCCTTCTTCTCGCAAATATTCTGGGAGTGAAACGCTGATGAGTGAAACGGCGGAAAGCAGTTCTGACATAGGAATCTCGTCGCTGATCAAGAGGCTCGGCATCCTTCTCCTCCTCAGCCTCTCCGTCGGAATTCTGGGGCGCATCTACGTCTTTGACCCGCTTCAGTCAGTGGCTTCCGGCGTCTTTGTCGGAATTATTCTGGGCACGCTTTTTTTCTGGAACTTCCGTCTTGCCATCGCCTTCATCGGGCTTGCCGTGCTGATCTGCTCGCATTCGCTCAGCATCCCGTCATTTGTCCAGTCCGCCGCGCTCGAGGTGATACTCTTTCTTGTCGGGATGATGATCATCGTTGGCGCACTGCGGGATCTTGGTTTCTTCACCTGGGTCGTCCAGCTCATAGTGTCAATGCCCAATATAAGCGCGAGGCGCTTCATGGCGGCGACTGCGACCGCTTCTGCGCTTCTCGCCTGTGCGGTTGATGAAGTCACCTCGATCATATTTGTTTCTACTCTCATCTTCCAGGTCTGCGACAGGCTCAAGCTCAGCCCAGCCCCCTATGTCATCATGGCGGTCTTGGCAACAAACGTTGGAAGCGCCGGCACCATGATGGGCAATCCGGTCGGCATCTACATAGGGACAAAGGCGCATTTGACCTTCGAGGATTTCATGATCTGGGCGTTTCCATGCATGCTGGTCTGCCTTTTTCTAACGGAGCTTTTCTGCTTTTTCTACTTCAGAAAGGATCTCGACGAATTCGACCGCAGGCTCAAGGACAGGCTCTCCCGTGATCTCGGGCTTGCTCCAAAAGTCCAGGTCCCTTACCGCCAGGGGCTTGCACTGCTTCTTCTCACTATCGCATTCATCGCCTCGCACCATCAGATCGAAAGCCGTCTGGGGCTGGACACCAACAGCATCCTTCTTATCGCCCCGCTTGTCTGCGCGGGAGTCATCATGATCATAAAAAGAGACAGGGCAAGGCATTATGTCGAGCACGAGGTTGACTGGTGGACGCTTCTTTTCTTCATGCTCCTTTTTGCCGTCGCAGGAACGCTGGAGCATACTGGCGTCACCAGAGTCATGGCGCATGGTTTTTCGAAGGTCTGCGGACATGATTTGAACACTCTGGTCCCGATGATTCTGTCAATTTCGGCTCTTGGCTCGGCGTTTGTTGACAACGTGATCTTTGTCGCGGCGTTCTGTCCGGTCATCGAGGAGCTCTCGAAGTCTGTCAATGTCTTTCCTTTGTGGTGGGCTCTGCTTTTTGGCGCGTGCTTTGGTGGAAACATAACCATGATTGGAAGCACCGCGAACATAGTCGCCCTTGGTATGCTTGAGCGCAAGTCTCACCTGCATGTAAGTTTTTTCTACTGGCTCAAGCTTGGCTTCCTCTCGTCGCTGATTGCGCTGATTGGCGCCTGGCTCATGCTGAGCGCCATGACTCCATTCATGCCTGCTGGCAAATCTGCAAACGCGAAGATCCAGGAGTCCCAGGTTCATGAGAAGACTCTTCCAGGAGCTGGAACAGAGCCATGAAGCACGGGAAAAGCCGCATTCAGATCGTCATTGAATATTCGTTCTTCGCTCTGGCAAGAATTATTTTGAGATCCCTCTCGCTCCGCATTTCGTATCTCATCGCGAAATGCATTGCCAGAATTGCGTATTTCGCAGATTTTGTGCACAGAAGAAGGATTATCCGGAATCTTCTGCACGCAGGAGTCGCCAAGAATGAAGACGAGGCGAAAAGCATGGCAAAGAGGAACTTTGCGCATTTCGCAATGCTTTTTGTAGAAATTGTCAAGTTCAGCCAATTCGTCGGCAGGGACAATATCCGCTCGAAAATATCAACAAGCGGGAGACCGGATTTTGTTGCGAGCGCCTTCGGCGGAGATGGAAAGCCTTCTGAACAGCTCATCGTCATCACAGGGCACTTTGGCAACTGGGAGGTTGCCGGCACCGCCTATACAATGCTTTCCGGCAGGGAGATGCTCACCATAATGAGACCATTCGACAACCCGATGATAGGCAAGGTGCTTGAAAACGACAGAATAAGCTCGAGGCACAGCGTAGTCCACAAGAAAGGCGCGATGAGGGCATTGGTTGACGCCGTCAAAAAGGGGAAAAGCGTCTGTTTCGTTTCGGATCAGCACGCCTCGACAAGTGAAGGATGCGAGACAGTCTTTTTCGGCCATCCGGCAAGGAGCCATATTGCTCCGGCCGGGCTCCATCTGAAGACTGGAATACCTATTCTCGTGGGGGGGCTGATCAGGACCAGCGAGGACTTCAATTTCGAGTTCATAGTAGAGGAAGTGATTGTCAGAAAAGCCTCTGGCGACAGGGACGAGGACATCAAATGTCTGACTCAGGCATACACGGCGGCGCTCGAACGCATCATTGCGCGGGTTCCGGAGCAATGGATGTGGGCTCATCGCAGGTGGCTGGATCTGGAGCGCAGGAGCAGATCCGGGCAAATTTCTCCACGAAAGGAAAGGCAATGAATTCCAGGGAAAGAGTTTTAATGGCGCTGAAGCATCAGGAGTCCGACAGGATTCCACGCGATCTTGGAGGCACTGAGTCGTCAGGAATTACAGCCCCTGCGCTTGCAAGCCTGCAGAGAAAATTGAACATTTCATCAAGACTGAAGATCTTCGAGCCCTATCAATACGTGGCATATCCTGGAGGCGAGCTCAAGGCCAGATTCAGGATTGACACAGCCAACCTGACGCCGGAACCGAGATCCTGGATTGAAGGAACTCATCCTCTTGGCTTCGATGTGCTTCTGCCTGCTGGCTGGAATGAAGAAACGGATGATGCCGGAGACACCGTAGTGCGCCGGGCAGACGGGCTTCCTGTTGCGCGCCGGCCAAGAGGCGGTTATTATTTTGATCCGATCAATCCGCCTCTTCAGCATATTGAAGATCCGAAAGAGATCTGGCAGTATAAAGAGGCAATTTATGGATTCGACTATCCTTCTTTCGCCGACGAGCCGCTAGAAAGCCTCCGGAAGCGGGCGGAAGCGATGCATGCGGACGGAGACTGCGTTGTATTCAACCTCTGCTGTCATATCCTGGCGGCAGGACAGCTCCTGCGCGGATACGAGCAGTTCATGGTGGACCTGATTTCGGACGACCTGATGACAAAGACTCTGCTCGAGATCCTGATGGAAGGCTATTTCCGTAGAGTGGATTCTCTTGCACCGCTTCTGAAAGATGCAGTGGATATTGTTTTGCTCAACGACGATCTTGGCACTCAGAACGGACCAATGCTTTCACCATCCCTGTACAAGGACAAGATCAAGCCATATCAATCGGAATTGTTCCGCCATGTAAAAAAGTCTTTTGGAAAACCGATTCTCTTCCATTCATGCGGAGCAATGCGGGAATTTATCCCGGACCTGATTGAAATTGGTGTTGACGCGATCAATCCGGTTCAGCTCAGCGCCAAGGGGATGGACTTGAAAGAGCTCAAGCGTGATTTTGGAAAGGACATTTCGTTTTGGGGCGGCGGGGTTGACACGCAGACAGTTCTCAACGTGAAATCTCCAGCGGAAGTCGCCGAAGCGGTGAAGAGAAACCTGGACATCCTATCGCCAGGCGGGGGATTTGTCTTCTGCCAGGTGCACAACATCCAGCCCGATGTCAGCCCTGAAAACATTTCCGCAATGTTTGAGGCGCTGGACAAATACGGATCACACTGAGGCAGGAGCTCAGCGTTCCTGGGTGAAAACCTTGTGCCTTTGCGCCTTTGTGAGAGGACAAGTTCTTGTCTCTTTCAGAATTCCTGATTCGTGGAGATTGCTGTTGTCTATGCCGCATCAGGAAATATGATTTTGAACTTGATTTTCTCACGAAACGATTTAGTTTCATATGCACCAGAATGCCTCTCTGTCCGTCTGGAACGGGTGTCTGAGAAAATTGGAGCGGCGGCTGGAATAGAATTTGGAGCGGCAGGAAATGTCGAAAAAAGTTAAAATAGATCCTTCCCAATGCAAAGGATGCGGATACTGCAAGGCGGCATGTCCGAAGTCATGCATAGCAATGGCGAGGGAAATCAATGTCCTCGGATACAACTATGCAGTTTTCGAGGGAGAAGGCCGCTGTGTCGGATGCGGACTCTGCTTCTATGTCTGCCCTGAGCCCGGCGCGATATGCGTAATCAATGAAAAAGAAGAGGGCGAAAGCTCATGAAGGACAAGCACTTGATGAAGGGCAACGACGCGGTCGTCCGTGGCGCTCTTCTTGGCGGGGCCACGCATTTTTTTGGATATCCCATCACTCCGGCCAGCGAAATAGCGCATCTTGCGGCTGAGCTTTTTCCGGAATCCGGCGGATTTTTTCTGCAGGCTGAATGCGAGGTGAACGCGATCAACATGCTCTACGGAGCCGCCGCGGCCGGAGCGCGCGTCATGACCGCCTCGTCAGGACCTGGCATAAGCCTCATGGCCGAGGGAATTTCCTACATTGCCGCATGCGAGCTTCCCTGCGTGATTGTTGACATACAGAGGGCGGGGCCTGGGCTCGGCAATATATGGCCGGAGCAGGGAGACTACGACACCGTGGTGACAGCCGGAGCCCATGGAAACTACAAATGCATAGTTCTGGCGCCAAACTCGGCTCAGGAAATGTGCGATTTCACCTACAGAGCCTTCGAGCTGGCGGACGAGCACAGGACTCCTGTCTTCATACTTTCCGACGCCTATGTGGGGCAGATGATGGAGCCGGTCTCCCTGCCCAAGGAGATCTTCAGATCGAGACATCATGACTGGGCTCTCTACGGAGACGCGGCAAGCCGCAAAAATCTTGTCACTTCAATCTTCATGAATGCCGATCAGCTTGAAGCCATCAACATGCGTCTGGATCAGAAATTCAAGGATCTCGCAGAAGTCCTTGAAGATGTGGAAGAAACCTTCACAGAGGATGCCGAAATCCTTTTCGTCGCATACGGCATAAGCGCGAGAATCTGCTACACCGCCGTCCAGGAGCTCAGAGCCGAAGGGATAAAAGCAGGTCTGATCCGGCCGAAAATCCTTTCTCCATTCCCGGAGAAAGCAATAGGAGCCCGCGCGAAAAACGCCAAGAGAGTCATAACAGTCGAGCTGAGCAACGGACAGATGCACAAGGACGTGCGGCTCGCCGTCATGCGCAGTCAGGCGCGGACTAGCCTTTTCAACTGGATGGGAGGAAAGGTGCCTTCGACTAAGGATGTAATCGAGAGGCTTTGCAAGGAGCTCGGGAAACCATGAAAAAAGAGCATTTGACGCATTCCAAGCCTGCGGCCTTCTACGATGTCTTCACAAGGAAAGGCGAAGGCGAAAAAATAACCCATTATTGTCCGGGCTGTGGACACGGCGTCGCCCACAAGCTCATAGCCGAAGCCACCACCGATCTGGGACTAAACGACAGAGTCATCTTTTGCTCGCCTGTCGGATGCAGTGTCTTTGCCTATCACTACTTTGATTATGGCAACATTGAATGCGCCCACGGACGCGCCCCGGCGGTAGCCACCGGCCTGAAAAGGACTCGCGAGGATGCGATTGTCATATCGTACCAAGGGGACGGAGATCTCGCCGGAATTGGCATGGGCGCAATCATGCACGCCGCCAACAGAGGAGAACTTGTAAGCGTCTTTTTCATAAACAACGCTGTTTACGGAATGACCGGAGGCCAGATGGCTCCTACCACTCTGCTCGGCCAAAAGACGATGACAACTCCGTCGGGCAGATCCCTCGAGCGGGAGGGCAGGCCTATCGGCATGGCGGAGGTCATGGATTCGCTGAAGACTCCCGTCTATGTGGAGCGCGTTTCACTCAGCGGTCCCGCAGGCGTCATGAAAGCTCGCTCCGCGATTAGAAAGTCTCTCAAATATCAGAACGAGAGAAAAGGCTTCAGCTTTGTGGAGATTCTGTCGCCATGTCCGGTCAACTGGAAAATGACTCCGATCGAGGCGTCAAAATGGATGAAGGAGGAGATGGAAAAGGTTTTTCCTGTCAAGCTCTTCCGGGATATGGCATCCGAAATCGCCCCCTATCCGTATTCGCTGAATCTTGGAAAAAGCGGCGAAGAGCTTTTCAAGATAGTGTCGCCGCCCGAAATCGCCCCGATGACGCCAGCTCCAGTCTCGAAGCTCGAAAACGATCTGCTGATTAAAATAGCCGGATTCGGGGGGCAAGGCATCATGTCCGCGGGCATACTTTCCGCCAACTGCGCCGTCTTTGAAGGGCTCAATGCTACTTGGATTCCCTCATATGGCGCGGAGATGAGGGGAGGCACCGCAAACGCAAGCGTGATCATGTCAAAGAAAAAAATCGGCAATCCGGTCGTCTCGGAACCTGCCGTTCTGATCGCGATGAACCAGCCTTCTCTGATGAGCTTCCAGGATTCTGTCATTCCCGGAGGCACGATCTTTGTAAACTCGTCCCTGGTGCATGTCAAACCAGGCCGAAGCGATATTAAAACCGTGTTTTTTCCGGCGACCCAGCTCGCCAACGAGCTCGGTTCGACTGCGACCGCGTCGGTCATGATGCTCGCCGTCTTCGCCCTCGTCACCGGAGCATTCTCCATAGAAACCCTCAAGCATCTGATACCTTTCTCAATACACAAGAAAAACCTGATTGACGTCAACATAAAGGCGATAGATCTCGCTATAGCTTCCTTTGAAAAAA